>DATDDC010000498.1:0-11640 GCA_036523995.1 Anaeromyxobacter sp. | reverse complement strand
GGCGGCCACGTCCGGACGGTCGGGCGCGGCGTCGCGCCGGCCGCCTCGCGCGGCAGGGGGCCGGCGCGAAGCGTCGAGAGGATGCGGTAGGCGTCGGTGACGGCGCGGAACTCGCGGGCGAGCTCGGGCTCGGAACGGCCGAGCGAATGGGCGCGGTCGGGGTGGGTCTCGAGGGCGCGCCGGCGGTAGGTCGCCCGGAGCCGGTCGCGCCAGGCGCCTGCCTCGGCCGCGAACGCGGGGCCGAAGAGGACCCGCCCGGCGCGGATCACGTCGTCGAAGGTGATCTCGCGCGCCTCCATCGCCCGTCGCCTCGCCCGCCCCGTTCCGCGGCGCGGCCGCCGGGCCGCGCGAGATATCGATCGATTCCATCCGTACCGCGGGCCGGCATCGGCGGCCAGTTTTCGGCCCCGGGAGCGCGTCCCCGGCCGGGTCCTCACCCGCGCCGGCGGGCGAGGCGCTGCCGGGCGGCGGGGCTCGGTTCACCGCGCGTCGAGCTTCACCGTGAGCGTCACCCACAGCGAGGCCGGCCGCCCGTCGGAATCGGCCCCGGGCGACCACCGGCAGCGGCCCACGGCGTCCGCGACGGCGGCGAGCAGCGCGTCGGGCACGGGCGAGAGCGCGTGCAGGAGCGCCGGCGCGCCCGAGGGATCCACGGCGAGCTTCACCGTGACGCTGCCCGTCGATCCGCGGAGCTCCTCCGGCAGGCGCAGCTCGCGCTCGACGCAGCCCGGATCCCGCAGCGCCGGCCGGAGCGAGCCGGGGCCGGCGTACTCCGGCGCGGCCGCCGGGTCGGCCTGGAAGGCGTGGCGCACGAGGTAGGGGCCCTCCACGCCGCCCGGCGAGGCCGGGAACTCCCACCCCGAGACGAGCTCGGCGACGCACGCCTCGAGCGGCGGATCCGCGGGCGAAGAGGCGGCGCGGACGTCGAGCGGCCGGCCGTCGGCCGTCACGAAGAACGTCGCGTAGGCCTCGATCGCCGGGCGGCGCGCCGCGCGGGGTGACTCGTAGCACTGGCCGAGCTGCTGCCGCCGCAGCGCCACGAGCAGCTCGACCGCGGGATCGCTCAGGTCGGCCGGCCTCGGCGCGAGGTCCACGCCGAGCTTCGTGCGGAGCGCGGCCGGCACGGCCGCGACCAGGGCCTCCGGCGGCCGCCGCACGTCCTCGAGCGTCCGCATCCGGCCGCGCCTCCGCACCGCGGAGAGCTCCCCCGGGGAGAAGCCGCCCATCCCCGGCACCCCGAGCGCGAAGCTCCGCGGGTCGTCCACGAGGCGGGTGGCGGGCGTGCGCGGGCCGTCCGGCGGCGCCTTCTCGGAGACGGCCAGGCACGCGGGCGCGATCGCCCCCCGGCAGGCGCGGGCCTCGAGCTGCGTCGCGGTGAGATCCGGCGCGACCTCCGGGCGCTCGCCGAGCAGGAGCGCGAGCCGGTGGCAGGCCAGCGCGAAGCCTGCGTCGCACGCCCTGCGGTGGGCCCGCGCCGCGGCCCGCGCGTCGCGGACGGTGAGGCTGCCCGCCTCGAGCGCGGTCCCGAGGTTCGTGCAGCCCTCCGGCACGCCCGCCTCGCAGGCCGCGCGGAAGAGCCGCACGATCCGGGCGCTCCGCGCCTCCGCCGACTCGGCGGCCCCGGAGGGCGGGGCCGCCCCCTCGGCGAGGAGGGCGCCGTGGTTCGAGCACGCGACCGCCGCGCCCTGCTCGCAGGCGCGCCTGGAGAGCGCCGCCGCGCGCTCGTCGCTCTGGGAGACGCCGCGGCCGAGCGCGTAGCAGACGCCGAGGTCCGCGCAGGCGGCGGGATCGCCCGTCTCGCAGGCCTGCATGAGCAGGGCTGCCCCGAGCCGATCGTCGCGCGCGGCGGAGTCTCCCGAGAGGTGCGCCCTGCCGAGATCGCGGCAGTCGATCGCGAACCCGCGGCTGCAGCGCGCTGCGACGGCCGCCTCGTCCCGCGGCGGCGCAGAGGACGGCCTCTCCGGCACCGTGGTGCACGAGGCGAGCGCGGCGGCGAGGGCGAGGGCGATCCGCATGACACGATCCGTAACACGGGGGCGCCCGCCCGGGCCTAAACGCCCGTTGACTTGGGAAACCCGCCCGGGGCGTGAGATAAGGAACGACCCCATGCTGCGGAAGATCGTCCGGATCGACGAGGCGAAGTGCGACGGCTGCGGCCAGTGCGTTCCCGCCTGCGCCGAGGGCGCCATCGCCCTCTCGGGCGGGAAGGCCCGCCTCTCCTCCGACGTGCTCTGCGACGGCCTCGGGGCCTGCCTCGGCGAGTGCCCGCAGGGCGCCATCGAGGTGATCGAGCGCGAGGCCGACGCGTTCGACGAGGCCGCGGTGAAGCTCCACCTCGCTGCCGGAGGCGGCGGTCCGACCGCGCACGCGGCGAGGAAGGCGGCGCCGGCGCCGTCCTCGCCGCCGCCCCGCGCGCGCCTCCCCATCTTCGGCCACGGTTCCGCGCCGGAGGGCGGCTGCCCGGGCTCGCGGCCGATGACGCTTCCGCGCCGGGGCCTCGCGGTCGTCCCGGACGCCCCCGCCCCCGCCCTCGCCGCCGGCCCCTCGGAGAGCCGGCTCGGCCAGTGGCCGGTCCAGCTCCACCTCGTCCCCGTGAACGCGCCGTACTTCCGCGGCGCGGACCTCCTCGTAGCGGCGGACTGCGTGCCGTTCGCCCATCCGCGCTTCCACGAGGACCTCCTCGCCGGGCGCGCGCTCGTCGTCGGCTGCCCCAAGCTCGACGACCTCGCCTCCTACGTCGAGAAGCTCGGGCGCATCTTCGCGGCGAACGAGATCAAGAGCGTCACGGTGGCGAGGATGGAGGTCCCCTGCTGCGGCGGGATCTCGATGGCGGCGAGGCGGAGCCTCGCGGACGCGGGGAAGGAAGCCGTGCCGCTGCGAGACGTGGTGGTCGGCGTCGACGGGGCCGTTCGAGGCTGATTGTCATTGGGACGTCGGGTCGGGTCTTCGTCGGCGCTCGCCCCGCTGGTGAAGGCGTCGTCCACACGCTCCACGTGTGGGCGTGACGCGTGACCCGATGCGCCAGGCGTGACGCGCCGAAGGCGCGGCGCGCCCGGCGCAACCCCCATACGATCCCCGAGTGCCGCCGCACGCCGCCCGGATCCTGCTCTTCGCGCTGGACGATCTCCGCGACCGCTACGCCTCGCTCGCCCCCTCCCCCTCCGACCCCCGCGCAGACACCTCGCCGTACCGGATGTTCCGCACCTCCCTCCTCGCCCTCGCCGCGCGCGCGGCGGAAGGGCGCTGCGAGCTCTCCATGTGGTGGGAGGGCACGTACAACGGCTACGCCCTCGCCGTCTCCATCGAGCCGCCCGAGCCGCTCGCCGCGCTCGATCCCCGGCCGGCCTGCCCGCTCGACGGCGAGAGGGTCGCGCCGCCGCGCGCCGACCGGTATCCTCTCGCGCACGTCGAGCCGGGGCGCGCCGAGGTGGCGCGCGATCCGGAAGGCGGAACCTGGGAGGCGCCCTTCGGCGAGGCCACGGGCCACTTCGGGGCGCCGGGGATGAGGAACATCCGATGAAGGCGGTCCTGTTCGGCGGCAAGGGCGGTCCCGAGATCATCGAGTGGAAGGAGACGGCGGATCCGGCACCCGCCCGCGGAGAGGTCCTCGTCCGCGTGCGCGCCGCCGGCCTGAATCGCGCGGACCTGCTCCAGCGCATGGGGCTCTACCCTCCCCCGCCGGGCACGCGCGCGGACGTTCCCGGGCTCGAGCTCGCCGGCGAGGTCGCGAAGGTGGGCGAGGGGGTCACCGCGTGGAAGCCGGGCGATCGCGTCATGGCCATCGCCTCCGGCGAGGCGCAGGCGGAGTACGCCGTCGCCCACGAGCGGATGCTCCTGCGCATCCCGGAGGGCATGTCGTTCGACGACGCGGGCGCCATCCCCGAGGCCGGCATCACCTCCCACGACGCCCTCTTCACGCTGGGGGGGTTGCGGCCGGGATGGCCCGTCCTCGTCCACGCCGTCGGCTCCGGGGTCGCGACGGCCGCGGTGCAGATCGCGAAGGCGGCGGGCGCGACGGTCATCGGCACCTCCCGCACGCCCGAGAAGCTCGAGCGGGCCCGCGCCCTCGGCATGGACCACGGCATCCTCGTGGCGAAGGAGGAGCCGCGCTTCGCGGACGAGGTGAGGAAGCTCACCGGCAAGCGCGGCTGCCCCGTGATCGTCGATTTCGTGGGCGCGCCCTACGCGCAGGAGAACCTCGCCGCGCTCGCGCCGGGCGGCCGCATCGTGGTGGTGGGCACCCTGGGCGGCGCGAAGCCCGTGCTCGATCTCTCGCTCCTCATGCGGACGCGCGGATCCATCGTCGGGACCGTGCTCCGCCCGCGGCCGCTCGAGGAGAAGATCTCGGCCACGCAGGCGTTCGCGAGGGACGTCCTGCCGCTCGTCGCCTCGGGCCGCGTGAAGCCCGTCGTCGACGCCGTCCTCCCGGCCGCCCGCGCGCGCGAGGCGCACGAGCGCATGGAGAAGAACGAGAGCTTCGGGAAGATCGTGCTCGCGTTCTGAGCGGCCGGCGCCGGATCCGCGCCGCGCCCGGAGCGCCGCCGCCCTCCGGCGTGAGGCGTGAGCGCTCCACCCACACGCGGCTCGCGGGCGCTCGTCCGAGGCGGCCTCGCGGGGCGTTGCCTCGGCGGGATCGCCCGCACCTCGCCGCGGGTACGGCGAAGGCGCGCGGCCGCGCACCGAAGACGGGGCAAGCGGCCCCCGCTGCTCCGCCGCGCTCACTAGCTTGTCCCTGATGCGCCTCCTGTACCTCAACTACGGGCCCCAGTCCGGGGTCACCTCCGCGATCGCGAGGAGCCTCTCCGCGGCGGGGGTCGAGGTGCTGCAGGCGAACCCGACGGAGCGCTTCCTGTGGCAGCTCCGGCCGGGCTCCCGGATCCCGAACCTCCGCCCCGCGGCGATGCGGGCCTTCCTGGAAGCCGTCTGGGCGCACCGCTCCCGCTGGAAGGTCTACTGGCTGCACACCGTCTACGCCTTCGACCACATGTCCGGCCTGGCCGGGGAGGCCATCCGCCAGGCGCGCCCGGACGCGGTGCTCCAGGCGGGCGTCCTCTTCGGCCCGAGCCGCTTCCCCGAGGTGCCGTACCACCTCTACGTCGACCACACCCGGGCCATCGCCGAGCGCTACGAGGACGCGCCCGGGCTGCCGCCGCCCGTGCCGTATCACCCGGGCTGGCGCGCGCGCGAGCAGGCCGTCTACCGGGGCGCCTCGCGCATCTTCACCATGAGCGAGTTCGCGAAGTCCTCGCTCGTCGCGGACTACGGGGTCGATCCCGGGCGCATCCACGTCGTGGGCGCGGGTCCCAACGTCGAGCCCCGGCCGGGCGACCTCGGCGCGCCGCGCGAGAAGGCGATCCTGTTCGTCGGCCGGTGCTTCGTGCCGAAGGGCGGGCCGGCCCTGCTGGAGGCGTTCCGCATCCTGCGCCGGGACCACCCCGACGCGAAGCTCTGGATCGTGTCCAGCTCCGTCCCCGGGCGGCTCCCGGAGGGCGCCGTCTTCCACGGCGTGCTCGGGCCGGCCGCGCTCGCGAGGCTCTACGCGCGCGCGGCGGTCTTCGCGCTCCCCACGCTGCGCGAGGCGTTCGGCATCGCCGTGGTGGAGGCCATGAGGTTCGGGCTCCCCGTGGTGGCGTCGCGCGTGGAGGCGATCCCCGAGATCGTCTCGCACGGAGAGACCGGGCTCCTCGTGCCGCCCTCCGATCCTGCGGCGCTGGTGCGCGCGCTCGGCGAGATCCTCGCCGACCCCATCCGGGCGCGGCTCCTCGGCGCCGCGGGCCATGCCCGCGCCGCGGAGCGCTTCGGCTGGGACCTCGCCGCGTCGCGCATGCTCGCGGTGCTCAGGCCGGCGCGCCCGGCCGCGGAGCCGCTCGCGCAGACGAGCGAGCGCTTCGGCGCCTGATGCATGAAGCGCCCGAGAGGGCGCCCTCCCCGGCGGCGCAGCGTCCGCATCCTTCCTCCGGAGGGATCCTTGGCCGACTCGATCCTCACCCGGGCGAGGCCGCTGCTCGCGGCGCGCCTCGCGAGCGCCGCCCTCTCGCTGGCGGTTCCCATGGTGCTCGCGCGGGTGCTCCTGCCCGCGTCCTACGGGACGTTCAAGCAGGGCTACCTCGTGACGGTCACCCTCGTGACGATCCTGCCCATGGGCCTCACGCAGAGCCTCTACTACTTTGTCCCGCGCGAGCCGGCCCACCGGGACCTCTTCATCGCGCAGACGCTCCTCGCGCACCTCGTGCTCGGCGCCCTCGCGGCCGGGATCCTCGTCGCGGGCGCGCCGCTCCTCGCGGCCCATTTCTCGAACCCCGCGCTTCGCGCCCACGCCGGCTGGTTCGCCGCGCTCGCGGGCCTCACCATCGCCGGCGCGCCGCTCGACGTGGCCTGGAACGCGTCCGGGCGCGTCGGGGCCGCGGCCCTCACCCGGCTCGCCACCGAGGGGACCCGGAGCGCCGCCCTCGTGCTCGGCGCGCTCGCCCTCGGAAACCTGAAGGGCGCGCTCGCCGGCGTGACCGCCGCCGCCGCGCTCCGCGCGATCGTGACGTTCGCCGTCCTCGCCCGGAGGCACGGGCTCGCCGTGCGGGCCGCCGAGCTCCGCCGCCAGGTCGTCTACGCGCTCCCCTTCGGCCTCGCCTTCGTCCTCATCGTCCCGCAGCAGCAGTTCCACCAGTACGCGGTGGGCGCGGCCGTCTCCGCCGCCGCGTTCGCGGTGTACAGCGTCGGCACGTTCCAGCTCCCCGTCGTGGACGTGCTCTACACGCCCGTGTCCGAGCTCCTCCAGATCGGCCTCGCCGAGGTGGAGGGCGCGGGACGTCCTCCGCGGACGGGGTTGCCCCTCTTCCACGAGGCGGTCCACCAGCTCGCGTTCGCGTTCGTGCCGATGGTGGGCCTCCTGGCCGTGGTGGCGCCCGAGGTGATCGAGCTCCTCTTCTCGCCCCTGTACCTCCCGGCCGTGCCCATCTTCCGGGTGGCCGCGCTCTCCGTCCTGCTCGCGGCGCTGCCGCTCGACGGCGTCATGCGCGCGCGCGCCCAGAACCGGTACATGCTGGCCCTCTCCGCGGCGAAGCTCGCCCTGACGGCGATCCTCGTCCTCCTCGGCCTCTCGCTCCGCGGGCCCATCGGCGCCCTCTCCGGCTGGATCGCCGCCGAGGGGCTCGCCCGCGCCGCCATGCTGCACCGGGCGGCGGCGCTCTTCGAGGTGCCGCTGCGGCGCATCCTGCCGCTCGGCGCGCTCTACCGCCAGGTCGCCGCCACCGGGTGCGCCATGCCCCTCGCCTGGCTGGCCGTGCGGGCGCTCCCGGGGCCGCTCCTGGGACGGCTCCTCGCGAGCGGCGTCGCCTTCGCGGCCGCGTACGTCGGGATCTCCTGGGCGCGCGGCTGGCTGCCGGTGGGGTGGGTCGGGCTCTTCCGCCTGCGGCGGGCGAGCGCGGGCGCCGCGGCGTCGGAGCCCTGATCACGCCGCGCCGTACACGACGCGCGGCATCTTCACCGCGCAGAGGTCCTCGTAGAGGGCGTCGTACCCGAGCCGCATCTGCGCGAGCGAGAACTCGCCCTCGACGATCTTCCGGCCTCGCTCGCCCATGCGCCGCCGCGCGGCCGGCCGCTCGAGGAGGTCGAGGATGCGGCGGGCGATCGCTCCCGGCGCGCCGGGCGGGACGAGGTGCCCGTTCACGCCCTCGCGCACGATCTCGGGCGTGCCGCCCACGGCGGTCGCCACCACGGGAAGCCGCATGGCCATCGCCTCCAGGATGGCGTTCGAGATCCCCTCCGCGTAGCTCGAGGAGACGGAGAGCGCCGCCCGGGCCAGGATCGCCGCCGCGTCCCTGCGGAACCCGAGGAAGTGGCAGCGCTCGGCGATCCCGAGCACCGCCGCCATCCGCTCGAGATGGGGGCGGCGGACGCCGTCGCCCACGAAGGCGACGCGCGCCTCGGGCCGGACGCGGACCACCTCGCGCATGGCCATGAGGAGGTCCGTCTGGCCCTTCACCGGATGGTGCATGTTGGCGACGCACACGACGCAGCCGTCCGGCACGGGCGGCTCGGGCGCCGCCCGGGCGGTGGCCTCGAGCGCCGCGACGTCGACGCCGTTCCGCACCACCACGACGCGATCGGGCTCGACGCCCTCGCGGATGCACATGTCCCGGATGCAGAGCGCGTTCACGAGGACGCGGTCCGCCTGGCGGCAGGCGAGCCGCACCAGGGGCCGGCGGTAGCCGGTCACGTGATGGCCGAGGTCGACGCGCGTCGCGACGGAGGGGATGCCGGCCGCCCGGGCGGCGAGCGTCCCGAGGACGTTCGTGTACACGTCCTGCGCGTGGACGACGGCGATCTTCCGGGTGCGCAGCAGGTGGACGAGCCGGGCGACCTGCCAGGCGGTGTTGGGCCGGAGCATCTTCCTTCCCACGTCGAAGACGACGGGCCGGACGCCGGCCGCCTCGAGATCGGCGAGGTGCTCGCCCTCGAGGTGGAGGCACGCCACCACCGGATCGAAGCGGGCCCGGTCCATGGTGGCGACGTTGTTGACGGTCTGCCGCTCCTGCCCGCCGATGAGGAAGCGGTTCTGGAAGACGAGGACCTTCGCCGGGGTCACGCGCTCGCCTCCGCGCGTGCGGCCGCGCCGGCGCCGCCCGCATGCGCCGGCGCCGGGACCGGACGCGGGGAGGCGGAGCCGCCGCGCGCGAGCGCCGCGAAGGTGCGATCGAGCGCCTCGCGCATGGGGACGCGCGGCGACCACCCGAGGAGCGCCTTCGCCCTCGCGTTCGAGTACCGCTGCGCGCGCCAGAGGCTGTCGACCTTGTACGGCGTGAACACCGCCGGCAGGTGCCCGTCGGTCCGCGCGCTGTACCACGCGTTGAGCCGCGAGAGCGTCCGCAGCAGCGGGTAGGGCAGCGGGACCACGCGGAGCGGCGCGACCTCGCGCCGGTGGCGGCGAAGGAGCTCCGCGCTCGTGGGCAGCTCGTCGTCCACCACGTGCACGGCCTCTCCCAGCGCGCCCGGCGCGGTCCCCGCCAGGACGACCGCGTCGGCGCAGTTCTCGACCCAGGTGAGCGGCACGGCGTTCCGCCCCCCGAGGTGCAGGAAGAGGCCGAAGAGCCGGAGCCCGATGCGCGTCCCCAGGATCTCCTGGCCGGGCCCGAAGACGATGCCGGGGCGGACCACCGCGAGCGGGAGCCCCCGCTCCTCGGAGAAGCGCCACGCCAGCACTTCCTGGCGGTGCTTCGCGAAGGCGTACGCGTCGCGCCGCTCGGGGTGGGGCTCGAGCGGCGCGCGCTCGTCCACCATCGCGCCCCGGCGGAGCGGCGCCACCTCGATCGTCGCGAACGAGGAGACGAGGACGAGCCGCCCGACCTGCGCCTCGACCGCGGCGCGGTAGAGGGCCTCCGAGGCGACGACGGTGCTCGCCACGAGCGCGGCGGGGGAGCCCGCCTTGGCGGCCGCAGCGTGGTAGACGATCTCGACGCCCGCCAGGGCGCTCGCGACGCGAGCCGCGTCCTCGAGGCGGCAGGGGACCACCTCGACGCCCGGCGAATCGAGCCCCGCCGCCCGGAGGCGCGCGGGCGTCGTGCCCGGTCGGACGAGGCAGCGGACGGGCGCGAGGCCGCGGCGGAGCGCGCTTCGCACGATCTCCTGCCCCAGGAACCCGGTCGCGCCGGTCACGGCGATCATGGCGCTCCTCCCTGCGCGGCCGTCCCCGCCGGCGCCCGCTCGGCGCGGCACTGGTGGAACACCTCGTCCAGCACCGCAGCCGTGCGGAGCGCCTCCTCGAACGGCACGGGCGGCGCCTTCGCGCCGGCGGCCGCCGCGTAGAAGCGCGCGAAGAGCTCGCGCATCCCCTCGAAGTAGTGGAGCCTCGCCCTCGCCAGATCGCCGGCGCGGCGCCAGAGCTCCCGCCCGGCCTCGACGGCGTCGTTCCGCGCCCAGTCGACCTTCTGGAACGGCCCCGGCATGGACGAGCCGCGCACGGCGCGCATCGTCCGCGCGTCGAGGCTCACCGCCACGTTCGCCCTCGTGCCGTACACGGCGAGCGCGAGCTGGACGGGCCTCGCGTGGCAGGAGAAGTGGACGCTCGCCGTCGCCCGCTCGCCGGCGAGGAGGACGCGGATCTCGTCGTGGAAGTGATCGCGCGCGTCGCCGAAGCGCTCGCGGCGGAGGCGCAGGCCCGTGGCGCGCACGGAGGGCAGCTCGTCGCCGAGGAGGGGGAGCACGATGGACAGCGGGTGCGAGAGGTTGTTGTGGGCGATCCCGCCGGGGAGGCGGTGGACCCAGTGATCCGGATCGGACATGGCGATCCTGCCGAAGGGGCCGGCCAGGTCGTGGCCCTGGATCGCGTCCACGTGGACGACGTCGCCGATGGCGCCCTCGGCCACGAGCCGGAGGAGGCGGAGGACCACCGGGTCGAAGGCGAGGTTGTGGCCGGCGCAGGCGAGCCGCCCCGCCCGGCGGGCCGCGTCCTCGAGGGCGCCCGCCTCGGCGAGGTCCACCGTGAGCGGCTTCTCCACGTAGACGTGCGCGCCGCCGGCGAGGGCGGCGCGCGCCACGGGCAGGTGGCTCGCCGGGGGGGTCGTGACGTGGACCACGTCCGGGCGCGCCCGCGAGAGCATGGCGTCGAGGTCCTCGAACCACTCCGGCACCTCGAGCCGCGCGGCCGCCTGCTCCGCCATCACCGCGCTCCGGTCGCACACGGCCACCACGTCCGCTCCGGCGCGGCGCGCCTCGTGGACGTGCGCGTCGGCGATCTGGCCGCAGCCCACGACTGCCACCCTGGGCCTGGGCGCGCCGGCGCCTGCCTCACTCATCGCGATGCCTCGTTCCCGTTGGGGGCGCGACGGACCTGCGTCCCCCGCCCGTCCGTCAAGTTCGCAATCTGGCTTCCCCCGCGCATCCGCCCGAGCGGTGCCCGGCGGGGCGCGCCGCGAGCGCGCGGTAGGTCGCGACGATGACGTCGAAGGGATCCTCGCCGGGCTCGCGGGGCCCGGGGCGCGGAGCCGACGCGGCGGCCTCGAGGCTGGCCGCGAGGGCGGCCGCGTCCCCGGCGGGGAAGAGCAGGCACCCGGCCGGCCGGTGGCCGACGTCGCTCGCGACGACGCGGCACCCGAGGGCCAGCGCCTCGCGCACGCTCACGGAGTCGCCGTCCGCTCGCGTCGGGCGGACGAAGACGTCGCAGGCGCCGAGCACGCCCAGCACCTCGCCGTGGCCGATCTCGCCGAGCCCGAGCACTCCGGGCGCGCGGAGCTCCGCGCGCTCCGAGCCCTGGCCGAACAGGACGAGCCCGGCGCCAGGCCGGCGCCTGCGGAGCGAGGCGAACGCCTCGAGGAGCAGATCGACGCCGTAGAGGGGCAGGGGCAGGAGCCCCGCGGCGAGGAGGGGCCCGTGCGCGGCGCGAAAGGCGCCGAACGCCGGGGGCGGATCGACCGGCTCGAGGACCGCGGGCGAGAAGGGCGCGAGCACGGAGATCCGCGCGGAAGGCACGCCCGCGCCGCGCAGCTCGGCCGCGATCTCCTGGTTCACGGCGATGACGCGGCCGAAGTGAAAGCCGGCGGCCGCCTCATCTACGCCGGTGCCGGGACTTCGATCCGCATCGCGGTCCAGGATGGCGCCGAACTCCCCGCAACTTTCGGCTTCGCCGAAGACCGCATTGTCTATCTGATC
>DATDDC010000497.1:0-2768 GCA_036523995.1 Anaeromyxobacter sp. | reverse complement strand
GGTACGCAGACCGCGTCGCTTCGACCACGCGGGACCCGCCCGCCGGAGCGCGGCGAGCGGGCCGGGCTCGCGCCGGCCTCAGCCGGACGCCGCGGCCCCGGGAGCGGCCTGCACCACGGCCGCCGGCTCGCGCAGCCTCCCGACGAGCCGGTCGAACGCCTCCGGGTTCGCGCGGAACCACTCCACGGCGCGCTCGCGCCCCTGCCCGATCCGCTCGCCATCGAGCGCGAAGTGCGCCCCCGACTTGTCGATGATCCCGCGCTCCACCCCGAGATCCACCGCCTCGGCGTGCCGGTCCACGCCGACGCCGTAGCGCACGTCGAACTCCGCCTCGCGGAACGGCGGGGCCACCTTGTTCTTCACCACCTTGACGCGGGTGCGCGAGCCGACCACCTGCTCGCCGTCCTTCACCTGCCCCACCCGGCGGATGTCGAGCCGGACCGACGCGTAGAACTTGAGCGCGTGCCCTCCGGTGGTCGTCTCCGGGTTCCCGAACACGACGCCGATCTTCATGCGGATCTGGTTGATGAACACCACGATGGACTGGTTCCGCGAGACGACGGCCGTGAGCTTGCGCAGGGCCTGGCTCATGAGCCGGGCCTGGAGGCCCATGTGCGGGTCGCCCATCTCGCCCTCGATCTCCGCCTTGGGGACGAGGGCGGCCACGGAGTCGACCACCACGATGTCCACCGCGCCGGAGCGGACGAGCTGCTCGGCGATCTCGAGCGCCTGCTCCCCGGTGTCGGGCTGCGAGACGAGGAGGTCCGCCAGGTTCACGCCGAGCTTGCGCGCGTAGCTCACGTCGAGCGCGTGCTCGGCGTCCACGAAGGCCGCGACGCCGCCCTGGCGCTGGACCTCGGCGATGGCGTGCAGCGCGAGCGTCGTCTTGCCGGACGACTCGGGCCCGTAGATCTCGACGACCCGGCCGCGCGGCAGGCCGCCCACGCCGAGCGCCTGGTCGAGGCCGATGGAGCCCGTCGGGACCACCGCCACCGGCGCGGGCTCGGCGCCGTCGCCGAGCCGCATGATGCTCCCCTTCCCGAACTGCTTCTCGATCCCGGCGATGGCCTGGCCGATCGCCTTCATCTTGTCCGTGAGCTTGCTCATCGCTCCTTCTTTCCCCCGCGGCGCGGGGCTCGTCTCCTCCGCCGACGTGGCGGCAGGGTCGTCTAGAGGGGCCTGTCCAGGGCCCGGTACTGGATGGCCTCGGCCACGTGGTCCGCGCGCACCGCGTCCAGGCCGGCCAGGTCGGCGATGGTCCTCGCCACGCGCAGCACCTTGTCGTGCGCCCGCGCCGAGAGCCCGAGCCGCTCCACGGCCGCGTGCAGGAGCCGCTTGCCGGCGTCGTCCGGCGCGCACCACTTCCTGAGGAGCCCGCCCCGGAGCCGCGCATTGGTCCGCCCCGCGCGCTCCGCCTGCGCCTCTCGGGCCCGCACGATCCGCGCGCGCACCGAGGCGGTGCCCTCGCTGCCGCGCTCGCCGAGGAGGGACGGCGCCACCGCCGGCACGTCCACGTGGAGGTCGATGCGATCGAGGAGCGGCCCGGAGATGCGGCGCCGGTACGCCACGAGCTCGTGCGAGGTGCAGCGGCACCGCCGGGCAGCGCCGCCGAGGTGGCCGCAGGGACACGGGTTCATGGCCGCCACGAGCATGACGTCCGCCGGGTAGGTCACGCTGCGGCCGGCCCGCGCGATGGCGACCTCGCAGTCCTCGAGCGGCTGGCGCAGCGCCTCGAGCACGTGGCGCCGGAACTCCGGCAGCTCGTCGAGGAAGAGCACGCCGCAATGGGCCAGCGAGACCTCGCCGGGGCGCGGCATGCTCGTGCCGCCGACGAGCCCCGCGTCGGAGATGGTGTGGTGCGGGGCGCGGAAGGGCCGCTCCTCGAGGAGCCCGCGGTGGCGGGTGAGCCCGGCCACGCTGTGCACGACGGTGGCCTCGAGGGCCTCCTCGAACGTGAGCGGCGGGAGGAGCCCGGGCACGCGGCGGGCGAGCATGGTCTTCCCGCTCCCGGGCGGCCCGAACATGAGGAGGTTGTGCCCGCCGGCCACCGCGACCTCGAGCGCGCGCTTGGCGTTCTCCTGGCCGGCCACGTCCGCGAGATCCGGCGCTGCGGACGCCGCCGGAGCGTCCACGGCGAAGAGCGGCGGCCGGAGCGTGGCCTCGCCGCGGGTCCAGCCCACCACCTCGCCGAGGTGCCGCGCAGCCAGGACCCGGAGCCCCTCCACGATGGAAGCCTCGCGCGCGTTCGCCTCGGGCACGACGAGGCCGCGCGCCGTGGCGCGCCTCGCCTCGATGGCGATGGGGAGGACGCCGCGCACCGGCTTCACCTCGCCCGAGAGCGAGAGCTCGCCCACGAGGTGGATCCGCTCGAGCGCCTCCGGCTTCACCTCCCCCACCGCCGCGAGGAGCGCGACGGCGATGGGCAGGTCGAAGCCGGGGCCGTCCTTGCGGAGATCGCCGGGGGCGAGGTTGATGGTCACCCGCTTGGCGGGCAGCGCCACGCCGATGTTGCGGATGGCCGCGAGGACCCGGACCTTCGCCTCCTGCACCGACGTGCCGGGCAGGCCGACGACGTGCACGTGCGGCATCCCCAGGGACGCCTCCACCTCGACGTCCACCGGCACGGCGGTGACGCCGAGCACGGTCCCGGAGCGCACGCGGACGAGCATTGCACGCCCGTTCAGCAGGGAGCATGCCAGCGCCGAGGCGCGGAATGCGCGGAGGCGCGGCCGCCGCGGCCGGCCGGGAAGCGGCCGGGCCGGACGCGG
>DATDDC010000496.1:0-7714 GCA_036523995.1 Anaeromyxobacter sp. | reverse complement strand
GCAAGGGGTCCAAGGAAAAAAAGAGCATACTTAGACCAGAAGGAACCAGATTAGTTATGGGGATGGGGAAAGAGATGCCATAGGACTCTATCTTCTTTCTTTCTGATAGAATGGGTCGCGGCCCAGGAGATCCTCGTCCAGGCGAACGACATGGGCCTGCGCGTGGACCGCGTCGTCCACGCCACCGGAAGCGCCGGGACGCAGTCGGGCCTCGTCGCGGGGTTCCAGGGGCTGAACAGCGGCATCCGCGTCCTGGGCATCTGCATCCGATCACCCAAGGTGAAGCAGGAGGAGAAGGTCTGGCTCGAGGCGCAGCACACCTGGGACCTCCTCGGCATCCGCGGCCCGCTGCCGCGCGAATCCGTGGAGGCGAACCCCGACTGGATCGGCCCGGGCTACGGCCAGCCCACGGAGGCGATGGTCGAGGCGGTCACGCTCGCGGCGCGGCTGGAGGGCCTCTTCCTCGATCCCGTCTACACCGGCAAGGCCATGGCCGGCCTCATCGGGCTCGTCCGCGCCGGGTACTTCAGGAAGGGCGAGAACGTGGTCTTCGTCCACACGGGCGGCGCGGTGGGGCTGTTCGGCTACCGCGACGTCTTCCCGGGCGCGGGCGGGCCTGCACCCCGGTGACTCACCTCACGGTGAGCTGCACGGGCACGGCGAGGGGCGTGTTGGACGCGCCCGGGCAGTCGACCGAGATGGACGCCATGTTCGGGCTGGGCCGAGGCGGGAGGCCCGCGACGATCGCCTGGACGGTGATGGTGTACGGCGCGGCGCCGCCGCTCACCGACAGGGCGAGCCAGTCCTTCTCCTGTCCAACGTACGTCGCCGTGACGACGGGCGGCGCGAGCGTTCCGACGCCGACGTCGGAGACCGTGACGGTCTGTGCGGGCGGGGTCATGCCGCCCGCGGACGTGAAGGAGAGCGCGGCCGGCGAGAGCGTCATGACGGGCTGGTCGGCCGCGGCGGGGTCGGCCAGGTCCGGCGCCGGTCCCGTGAAGCAGCCGCCGAGCGCGAGGCCGAGCGCGACCGCAGGTGCCGCCAGGCCGCCGACACGGATGGTGAAGCTCCGCATGCGCTCTCCTCGCCGGCCGCTCCGGCCGGCGCGGCGTCACCACTCCGACTGCACCGCGACCCAGGCCTTCCGGGACGCGAACCAGGGATCGCTCCGCATCTGCGCGCGCGCCACGGCGGACACTCGGCCGAGGCGCAGGATCGCGGAGCCGCCGCCGAAGACGCCGGTGAAGCTCTGCCGGGGCGCGAAGGTGATGCCGCCCTCCGCCGCGACCTCGAAGGCGGAACGCTTGAGCCGGACCTCGAGCCCGGGGCTGTGCGACACGACGCTCGAGGGCGAGTAGTACGCCGTCATCGCGGTCGAGTACGCCGCCGCCCACGTGTCCCAGCGCGCCGTGACGTCGAGCGGTGCGCTCCACCGGAACAGCGTCGCGAGGCTCACGCCCGCGCCGCCGGAGGCGTTCCACCCCCGGTTCCCGTCGGAGATGGCCATGCTGCGCCCGTCCGCGTACAGGTACGCCCAGGCCGTCGGCGAGATCTTCGCCGCGAGCCGGACCTCGTCCACGGTGAGCGGCCAGGCCTCGAGGAGGCTCACGGCGCCGGCGGGACCGGCGGTGTAGAAGACCTGGTCGTCGACGGCGAGCGGGTCGGCCATCTCGACGAAGGGGCGGTGGCGCAGCGCGCCCGAGAGCTCGATCGCGGAGAGCGGTTTCACGGAGAGCGCGATCTCGCGATCCTGCAGCGTCGACTGGGAGTCGAAGAACACCGCGTACCCGGCCGTGGCGCGGACGATGGACCACGGGACGGACAGCGAGGCGCCGGCCATCGATCGCCCCGGCGCCGCCGACACCGTCGTCCCGCCGCTGCCGCCGGGCTTGGGCGGAGGGCCCTTCGCCGCCGGAGCGGCGAGCTGGAGCCCGGCCTCCGTGTAGCTCGCCCCGACCCGCAGCTCCGACTGCAGCGGGACGGGGAGGCTCCCCACGAGCCGCGGCTCCACGAGGTACACGCCGCCCTTGTCCGTGTACCCGTCCACCGAGATCGTGATCCGCAAAGGCCGATCCGACGCCTTCGGCGCCGCGCTCCCGCCTCGGGGCACCGTGCGCGCGGGCGCGGGAGGCTCCACGCCCACGACGTCGTCCGCCGGCGCCGCGGCCGCTACGCCGGCGACGAGGACGAGGAGGGCGGCCGCCGCTGCGAGCCTCGGCGGACCTCGGTGGACCGGCGAGGCATCGATCCGGGGCATTCGCACGGCCGACCTGCGTCTGCATGCCGCGCGCCGCCGGCCGAGCCCAGCAACCTCGGCCGTCCCGGGTGTCGTACCGCTCCCGGAGTGAACGGCCCGGTACACCGGGCCGTACGGATCGGGACGGTCACACGGCCCCACCTCGCGAGAACAGAGGGCTTTCGGCGGCATGCCGGTTGCTCCCCGCTCGCTCCGCCGCCCCGGCATCTCCCGGGCGGGAGAGAGGCGCATGCCGCAGACCCCGCACCCCGCGCTCGAGCCGAAGCTCCACACGGCTCGCGAGATCGCCCTCGCGGCGGCAGCGCTCGCGGCGACCGCGATCGCGACCGCTTTCGCGGCCGGCGAGCTCGCCGGCGCGTTCGCGCGCGCGCTCGAGGCGCACGACCGGGCCGCCGTCGCGGGCCTCGTGGTGGTCGCCGGGGTGACCGCCTTCCTCGTCTACGGCAGCGCGGTGTACCAGCTCGCCCGCCTCGGCTGGCTCCGGCGCGTGGCCCGCCACGAGCCCGCGCCGGCGGCGGCCCTCGACGCGCTCCACGACGGCCACGCGCCTCCGGTCGCGATCCTCGTCCCCTCCTTCAAGGAGGACGCGCGGGTCGTCCTCCAGACCCTCCTCTCCGCCGCGCTCCAGGACTACCCGAACAAGCGCGTCGTCCTCCTCATCGACGATCCGCCCGAGCCGCACGATCCGGCCGAGCTCTCCTCGCTCCTCGCGGCGCGCGCCCTCCCCGCCCGGATCCGGGAGCGCCTGCGCGAGCCGGCCGTCCGCTTCGGGACGGCCCTCGCCAACTTCGAGCGCCGCGCCCGCGCCGGCGAGCTCGACGCCGCGTGCGAGGCCCGGGAGCTCGGGCGCCTCTACGGGCGTGCCGCCGACTGGTGTGAGCGCGAGGCGAGGGCCGTGGCGCGCCGCACCCACGCGGACGCGTTCTTCGTCGACCTCGTCCTCGAGCGGCTGCGGAGCGAGCACGCGGCCCGCGCCCGCCGCCTCGAGGCCTCCGCCGGCGCGCACGACGAGGCCGCGCTGCGGCGCGAGTACCGGCGCCTCGCCGGCCTGTTCGCCGCCGAGATCGTCTCCTTCGAGCGCAAGCGCTTCGCGAACCTCTCGCACGAGCCGAACAAGGCGATGAACCTCAACGCCTACCTCGGCCTCCTCGGGAAGCGGCTGTCGTTGCGGCGCGTCCCCGGCGGCCACAGCCTCCTCGAGGCGGGCGCGGACGAGGTGCCCGATCTCGTCGTGCCCCGGGCGCGGTACGTCGCCATGCTCGACGCGGACAGCCTCGTCGCGCCGGAGTACCTCTCGCGGCTCGTCGAGGTGATGGAGCGCCCGGGCAACGAGCGCATCGCCGTGGCCCAGACGCCCTACAGCGCCTTCCCGGGAGCGCCGGGCTCCCTGGAGCGCGTGGCGGGAGCGACCACCGACGTCCAGCGCGTCATTCACCAGGGGTTCACGGCGTACGGCGCGACCTACTGGGTGGGCGCGAACGCGCTCGTGCGTCGGTCCGCCCTGGAGGACATCGCCGTCGAGGGGGAGGAGCGCGGCTTCGCGGTCACGCGCTACATCCAGGACCGGACCGTCATCGAGGACACCGAGTCCACCATCGACCTGGCCGCGCGCGGCTGGGAGCTCTACAACTATCCCGAGCGCCTCGCCTTCAGCGCCACGCCGCCCGACTTCGGCTCGCTCGTCATCCAGCGGCGCCGCTGGGCCAACGGCGGCCTCGTCATCATCCCGAAGCTCGTCGCCTACCTCCTGCGGCGGCGCAGGCCGCTCTCCGAGGCGACGATGCGCTTCCACTACCTCGCCTCGATCACGGCGGTGAACGTGGGGCTCCTCCTCGTGCTCGCCTTCCCGCTCACGAGGGCCGAGCTGCTCTGGCTGCCGTTCACGGCGGTTCCGTACTACGGCATGTATCTCCGCGACCTGCGGCTGCTCGGCTATCGCTGGGGGGACGTGGCGCGCGTGTACGCGCTGAACCTCCTCCTCATCCCGGTGAACCTGAGCGGCGTGGCGAAGTCGCTCCACCAGGCGTGGACGGGGGAGAAGATTCCCTTCGCCCGGACGCCCAAGGTGACGGGCCGCACCGCCGCGGCGGCAGGGTACGTCCTCGCGGAGTACGTGCTCGTCCTGCAGTGGATGACCGGCGCCGCCTTCGACTTCGCGGCGCGCCGCTGGTCGCACGGGGCCTTCGCCGCCACGAACGCCGCGTTCCTCCTGTTCGCCATCGGCGCGTTCATCGGCTTCCGCGAGAGCCGCGAGGACCTCCTCGCGCCGCTCCGGCGAGCCCGCCCCGCGCCGCTGCCCGAGCCCGCGCTCACTCCCCTTCCCGTTTCCATACCGGCGATCCCCCGGCTGCGCCTCGAGCACGAGCCCCTCCGTACGCCGGTGTCGTACACGAGATGACGCCGGCGCGCCGAGGCGCCGCCCCGCGATCGAATGCTCTTCAACTCCTACGAGTTCCTGCTCGGGTTCCTGCCCATCGCGCTCCTCGCGTTCCACGGGCTCGCGCGCGCGGGGCGGCCGCGGCTCGCCATGCTGGCGCTCCTCCTCCTGTCCCTCGCCTTCTACGCCCGGTGGAACCCGGCGCACCTCCTCGTCCTCGTCCCCCTCACCGCCGCGAACTACGCGGCCGTCTCCCGGCTCGCGGTCCTGGGCGGGCGCCGGCCGCGGCTCGCGAAGGGGCTCCTCGCCGCCGCCGTCGCGGTCGACCTGGGCGTCCTCGCCGCGTTCAAGTACGCCGGCTTCGCCGCAGAGACCGCGAGCGCCCTCCTGGGCCTGGACCTGCCGCTGGCGCGCCTGGCGCTCCCGCTCGGGATCTCCTTCTTCACCTTCGAGATGGTGACCTCGCTCGTCGACGCCGCGGCGGGCGAGGTCGAGCGGAGGGATCCCCTCGACTACGCGCTCTTCGTGAGCTTCTTCCCGCACCTCGTCGCCGGCCCCATCGTGCGGCACGACGAGATGATGCCGCAGTTCCGCGCGGGCGCCCGGCCCACCGGCGCGATGGTGTGCCAGGGCGTCACCCTCCTCGCCATCGGCCTCGCGAAGAAGGTCCTCCTCGCCGATCTCGTCGCGCCGTACGCCACGGCGCGCTTCGCCGCCGCTGCGGCCGGGCAGGCGCTCTCGGCCGCGGACGCCTGGGCCGGCGCGCTCGCCTACGCCGGCCAGATCTACTTCGACTTCTCCGGCTACTCCGACATGGCCATCGGGGCGGCGCTCCTCTTCGGCATTCGCCTTCCGGTGAACTTCGCGTCCCCCTACCGCACGGGGAGCATCATCGACTTCTGGCAGCGCTGGCACATCACGCTGACGCGGCTCCTCCGCGCGTACGTGTACGTGCCGCTCGCCCTCCGGGCGGCGCGGCGGGGCCGCCCGCGGCCGTATCGCCATCTCCTCCTCACGATGCTCCTCGCCGGGCTGTGGCACGGCGCGGGCTGGACCTACCTGGCGTGGGGCGGGCTGCACGGCGTCTTCCTCGCCGTGAACCACGCCTGGCGCGCCTTCGCGAAGAAGGCGCATCTCGATCTCGGCGGATCCCGCGTCGCCCGCGCCGCCTGCGGCGCGCTCACCCTCGGCGCGGTGGTGGTCGCCTGGGTGCTCTTCCGCGCCCCGGACCTCCCCGCGGCCGGACGGATGCTCGCGGCGATGGCCGGCGCCGGCGGCGCGGCCGGACGCACGGCGTTCGGCGACACCGGCGCGGCCCTCGTCGCAGCGACGGCGCTGCTCGTCCTCGCGCGCTTCGCCCCGAACAGCCAGGAGCTCACGGGCTACGTCGGCCCCGGAGAGGCCCCGCCCGAGGTCGCGCCCGCGGTGCGGCTCGCCTGGTCGCCGTCGGCGCGGTGGGCCGTCGCCGTGGGCCTCCTCGCGGCGGCGTCGCTCGCCTCGCTCTCTCGCGTCTCGGAGTTCATCTACTTCCAGTTCTGAGCATGACCGCGCCGAGCCGATACCTGGCCATCCTGGCCGCCACGACGACCCTCCTCGTCGGGATGGTCGCGGCTTTGAACGCCGCGATCGATCCGTTCGGGATGCTCGGGGTCCCGGCGCGTCCCGGGCTCAACCTGCGCAAGCCGGCGATCCATCAGCGCGTGCGGCTCGCCAAGGCCTACGACGTGCGGCGCATCGAGCCGCGGGCGATCGTGCTCGGCACCTCGCGCAGCCACGTGGGCCTGCGCACGACGCACGCGGGCTGGGCCGCGTCGCCGCGGTACAACCTCGCCTTCGACGGCGCCACCGCGCACGAGATGTACGCGTACCTGGTCCACGCGCAGGCGGTCCATCCGCTCGAGCAGGTCGTCCTGGGCCTCGACACCTGGCAGCTCTCGAACGCGCCCAGCACCGTCCGGCCGAGCTTCGACCCGGGCCTCCTTCGCGACGGCGGCGCGCTCGACGGCGTCCGCCTCCTCGCGGCCGACCTCCGCCTCCTCGCGAGCGCGGACACGCTCCGGGCGAGCCTGGAGACGATCCGGGCGCAGGAGTGGGCCGAGGCCGAGTGGCTCGCGCCCGACGGGCAGCGCATCGGGGAGGCGTTCTTCCGCCGCGCGGGCGAGATGTTCCACGACGTGAGCCCGCGCGCCTACTTCGAGGCGAACGACCGCGAGGAGATCGGCTGGCGCCTCCCCCCGCCCGCTCCGGCCGCGGCGGGCGCCGCGCCGCCTCCGGCCCCCGCGGACGAGACGTCGCTCGCCTGGGTGCGGCGCATCGTCGACTTCTGCCGCGAGCACCGCATCGACCTGCGCATCGCCGTCACCCCGGCCCATGCCCGGCAGCTCGAGATCGCGGCCGCCGCCGGAGAGTGGGAAGGCATCGAGGCCGCGAAGCGCGCCCTCGTCGCCCACCTCGCCGCGGATGCCGCGCGCCACCCGGATCTCCCGCCCATCCCGCTCTGGGACTTCAGCGGCTACTCGTCGGTGACGACGGAGCCCCTGCCCGCCGCCGGCGACCGGGGCGAGATGCGCGGGTACTGGGACTCGTCCCACTTCAAGGAGATCGTCGGCGACTGGGTCCTCGATCGGGCCCTCGGGAAGGTGGCGCCGGAGTCCGGCCCGCCGCCGCCGGACTTCGGCGTGCGGCTCACCGCGGAGAACGTCGACGCCGCCCTCGCCGCGACGAGGGCGGCGCGCGACGCGTACCGGCGCCGGAACTCGGAGGAGGTGCGCGCGCTCGAGCTGCTCGTCGTCCGCGCGCTCCGCCCCGAGGACGCCGCGGGGGCGAGGTGACGGCCATGCCTGGCGAGCTGCTCTGGAGCCGATGGTTGGCGAACGCGGTGCGCGAGCCCGACCGCGAGGCGATCGTGCACTGGGTCGCCGCCGAGAAGCCCTTCCGGTGGACGTGGCGGGACCTCGTCGACCACGCCTCGCGCTTCGGCCGGGCGCTGCGCGAGGTCGGCGTCCGGCCCGGGGACGTGTGCGCCACGATCCTGCGGCACCAGCAGATGTTCTACCCGCTCTACATGGGCATCTGCGCCA
>DATDDC010000495.1:0-2321 GCA_036523995.1 Anaeromyxobacter sp. | reverse complement strand
GCCGGGGCCGCGGGCTGCGCCGCGGCGTTCGGGACCTGGGCCTGCGCGCCGTCGGGCGGGGAAGGGGCCGCGGCGGCGGGCGGGGTCACCGCGAGGGCGCTCCCGTCGGGCGCGACGCCGGGGACCCGGACGGGCGTCGTCTCCTCGAGCACCTTGCCGGTCCGATCGCGCACGCGCAGGACGAAGATGGGCTGCGCCTGGAAGCCGTGGGCCGCGATGGACGCGTAGGCGTTCACGAGCTCGATGGGGATGACCTCTCCCGTCCCGAGCGCGAGCGTGAGGTTCCTGGGCATGTCGGTCGAGATGCCCATGCGATGCGCGAAGGACGCGACGGCGTCGACGCCGAGCGCGTCGACGAGCTTCACCGAGACGGTGTTCTTCGAGTGGGCCAGCGCGGCGCCGAGCAGCATGGGCCCGTCGAACTCGTCCCGCTCGAAGTTGCGCGGCTTCCACTCCTTGCCCGTCCAGGGGTCCCGGTAGAGATCGGGCGTGTCGTACACCACGGTCGCGGGCGTGAAGCGGCGCGACTCGATGGCCGTTCCCCACACGAAGGGCTTGAAGGCCGAGCCGGGCTGGCGCTTCGCCTGGAGCGCACGGTTGAACTGCGAGGTGCGGAAGTCGTAGCCGCCCACGAGCGCGCGCACGCCGCGCGTGGGGAGATCGAGGGCCACGAGGGCTCCCTGGACCTGCGGCGTCTGCTCGAGCGAGAGCGGCAGCGGCCGCTTCTCCCGCACGGCGCGGTCGAGCGGGATCTTGCCCGGCATGACGCGCACCGGCACCACGTCGCCCTCGCGCACCACCGACGAGACCTTCTTCGGGCTCGCCGTGGCGGACGTCGGGTTCCACTTCCGGGCCCAGGCCACGTCGGCGAGGCCGAAGGTCCCCCTGGCGTTCCCGAGGTCCACCGTGGCGCTCTTCTCGTCGGCCTCGACGACGAGGCCGGCGTAGACCTCGCCCGTCTCGAGCACCCGCGCCCGGGCCATGCGCGCCACGCCCTGCTCCTCGGCGTCCTCGGGATCGATGACCTTCGGGTTCACGCGGGAGAGGTCCCAGACGTAGACCTGGCCGCGGCGCGTCTCCGCCCGGGAGATGCGCTCGCGCCAGAGCGGCAGCGCCGCGTCGAGCTGTGCCTTCTCGAGGTGGAGGAGGGGACCGCGCCAGCCCTGGCGCTTGTCGACGGCGCGCAGCCCCGCCTGCAGCGCCGCCTCCGCGTAGCGCTGCAGCACGGGATCCATGGCCACGTCGACCTGCAGGCCCTCGGTCTCCACCACCTCGGCGCCGTATCGCTCGTCGAGGTACTTCCGGACCGCGTCGGCGTAGAACTCGCCCGGCGGGTCGTCCTCGGGAGGACGGACGGGGATGGGCCGGGCCGCCTCCGCGTCCGCCTGCGGCTTCGAGATGAAGCCCTCCTCGACCATGCGCCGGAGCACGTACCGCTGGCGCTCCTTGGCGGAGGCGGGGTGGTTCACCGGCGAGTGGCGCATGGGCGACTGCACGATCCCGGCGAGCGCGGCCGCCTCGCCCAGGCCGAGCTCCTTCGCCGGCTTGCCGAAGTAGAAGCGGCTCGCCTCCTCGACACCGTAGCGGAGGTGGCCGAAGTAGATCTGGTTCAGGTAGAGGAAGAGGATCTCGTCCTTCGACAGGTTCTTCTCGAGCCTGGGCGCGAGGATGAACTCCTTCACCTTGCGCTTCAGCTTCCAGTCGGAGGAGAGCAGGAACGTCTTCACCACCTGCTGGGTGATGGTGGAGCCGCCGCAGGCGACGCCGGCCCGCAGGAGCCCCTTCACCGCGCAGCGCGCCACGGCGAGGTAGTTCACGCCCTCGTGCTCGTAGAAGTGCGCGTCCTCGGCGGCGAGGACCGCCTGCCGGAGCACGGGCGGGATCTCCTCGAGCGGGACCACGGTCCGCCGCTCGCGGGCGAAGACGAAGACCTCCTGCCCGTTCACGCCGAACACCCGGGTGGAGACGAGGGGCTTGTAGTCCCGGAGGGTGTCGAAGGCGGGTAGCTCGCGCGTCCAGGCGAAGAGGACGCCCCCGCCCGCGACGAGGGCGGCCAGGGCGGCGAGCGCACCCAGGCGCACCCGCCTGCGCACCTTGGGGGAGAGCGAGCCGAGGATCTTCACGCGCGGGCGCACCATAGCGCTCGGCGGGGTGCCCGGCAAAGCGGTCGTTTCGCGTGGGGTGGGCATTCCGGCGGGGAGGAGAGCAGGCGGTGTGCCACGATGGAAACCCGCCAACCCGGAGGCAATTCCCCGCCGGTGTGGCAGGTGGGACACGCCGAGGTCGAGGTCGAGGTCGAGGTCGGGGTCGGGGTCGCGGTC
>DATDDC010000494.1:0-3736 GCA_036523995.1 Anaeromyxobacter sp. | reverse complement strand
CTTCGCCTTCGGCGAGGGGACCTCGCGCCCCCCCGGATGCCGTTGCTCCGGCTCCGCCTCCGCCCGTCGGCGGGCGGAGCCCGCCTCCTCATCCGCTCGCTCCGGCCCAGCCTCATCCGGCTGGGCCCGCGCTCGCCCTCGCCCGGAGGCGCGTGCGCCGCCGTCGCGCTCGCCGCTCGCCGCCGCGCGGCGACCGAAAGAGCGCGCTTGGAAACTTCAGCTGCATTCTGGTACGGTTTTACTGAAATTGTCCAGCCCTGCGGTGGAACCGCGTCGCGCACCGTGCGCGACGCCAGGGAGAAAGCGAGCGCCCAGTGAACGTCGGCGTCATCGGATCGGGCTCCATCGGACCAGACCTCGCCTACGGATTCCTCGCGCCCGTGGCTCGCGCCGGCGGGACCCTCTTCCTGCACGACATCAAGCGGGAGGCGCTCGAGGCCGGGGTCGCGCGCATCGAGCTCTACATGGAGAAGGCGCGGGCCCGCGGGAAGCTCTCGGCCAAGGAGGCCGAGGCCATGCGGCAGAGGCTCGTGCCCACCCTCGAGCTCGAGCGGCTCGCCGGCTGCGAGTACGTGCTCGAGGCCGCGACCGAAGACCTCCGGACGAAGCGCGCCATCCTCGCGTCGATCGAGAAGGTGGTGGGCCCGGACTGCCTCCTCGGCTTCGCCACCTCCGGCCTGCCGCGATCGCAGATCGCCGAGAAGGCGCAGCGGCCCGCCCGCTGCTTCGTGAACCATCCCTTCTATCCGGCCTGGCGCTCGCTCCCGATCGAAGTCGTGCTCTCCGGCGACGAGGCGCTGGGCAGGCGCATGCTCGGGCTCATGAGGCGCCTCGGGAAGGTGCCCATCGTGACGAAGGACGTCGTCTGCTTCGCGGCCGACGACGTCTTCGTGAACTACTGCGCCGAGGCGGCCCGCATCGTGGAGGAGGGGCTCGCCACGCCCGCCCAGGTCGACGCGGTGGTGGACGAGGCGGTCGGCGGCGGGGGGCCGTTCTGGGTGATGGACCTCACGAACGGCAACGCCCTCAACGTCCACTGCCTCGAGCTCATGCGCGACGCGCCCACCGGCGGCGACTGGTTCGCTCCGCCCCCGATCTTCCGCACGCAGGGGAGCCGCCGCTGGCACGAGGGCGGCAAGCCGGGGCGCGAGCCGTGCTCGCCGGAGGTGGCCCGGAAGATCCGCGACCGGATCCTCGCCGTGCTCCTCGCGCGCACCTACTTCGTCCTCGACGAGGGGATCTGCGGGGCCTCGGACCTCGACTGGCTCACGCGGAACGCGCTCGGCTACTCCACCGGGCTCCTCGACCTCGCCGAGCGGCTGGGCGCGGACGAGGTCCACCGCGTGTGCACGGCCTACGCCGCCGAGCAGCGCGGCTTCCAGGTGCCGCGCTCCATCCGCGAGAAGCGGCTCGCCCGCTTCCACCGGAACGTCGTGGTCGAGCGGGACGGCGAGATCGCCCTCGTCACGGTGCGCCGGCCGGAGGTGAGGAACGCGCTCTCCGACCGGACGATGCGCGAGCTCGACGAGGCCTTCGCAGCGCTCGAGGGGGACGCGGGCGTGCGAGGCATCGTGGTCACGAGCTTCGACGGCGCCCTCGCCGGGGCGGACATCGCCGAGCTCGCCGCGCTCCGGGACGTGGCCGCGTGCGAGGCGTCCTCCTCGGCGGGGCAGCGCGTGCTCGATCACGTCGCCGCCTCGAAGAAGCCGGTGGTGGCCGCCGTGAACGGGCCGGTGATGGGCGGCGGGGCGGAGCTCTCGATGGCGTGCCACGCGCGCGTCGTCGGGCCCCAGCTCGCGCTCGGCCAGCCGGAGGTGAACCTCGGCATCATCCCCGGCTACGGCGGGACGCAGCGGCTGCCGCGCCTCATCGGCGTGGAGCGCGCGCTCGAGGTCCTGCGCACGGGCCGCACCGTCTCCGCCGCCGAGGCGTGCGCCTGGGGCTGGGCCACGGGGGAGCCCGCCGCCGATCCGGTCGCCGCCGCGAAGGCGCTGGTGCGGGACCATCTGCGGGGCAAGGTCGCCCTGGCGCCCGTCGATCCACGGCCCATGGCCGTCCCGGCGCGGCTCCCCGAGGTGGACCTCGGCCACCGCTCGCTCGCCATCGACGAGATCCTCGTGGACGTGGTGGTGCGAGGGCTGGCGCTGCCGCTGCACGAGGGGCTCGCCCTCGAGAGCCGCGGCTTCGGCCGCTGCAAGCGAACCGTCGACATGGACATCGGGATGAAGAACTTCATCCAGAACGGCCCGCGGGTCCCCGCGGTGTTCTTGAACGAGTAGAGATGGCGAGCGCAGGCGCAGGCGGATGAGCCTGCGCCGGAGCGAGCGGGGGGTCGGGGGGTCGCGAGGTCCCCCCGCCAAAGGCGAAGGGGGACCGAGTGTCCCCCCGTATCGATTGGAGGCGCCATGGGCCGGAGCTCGAGCATCGTCATCGTGGACGGCGGGCGGCGCCTGCCGCGCGCCGACATCCTCCACCAGAACAAGGAGCCGGGGCTCTTCTCGCGCTTCTCCGCCACCCAGCTCGGCGGCATGGCGGTGAAGGCCGCCCTGGCGAGGAGCGGCGTGCCGGCCGGACGGATCGGCCACGTCGTCATGGGCATGGCCCAGCACAGCCACCGCGACTCCATCTACGCGGCGCAGGGCATGCGCTGGCGCGGCGGCCTCCCCCACGACGTCCCCGCCCTCACCGTGGCGAGGATCTGCGGCAGCGGCGCCGAGGCCCTCTCGGTCGGCTCGGAGATCATCCTTGCGGGGCTCCGCCACGACGAGGCCCGGCCGTTCGTCGTGGTGGGCGGCGCCGAGAGCATGCAGTACCCGTTCGCCCTCTACGGCCAGCGCGGCAAGAAGGTCGGGGACCAGGTCCAGAAGTACGGCTCCATCGAGGCGAGGGCCCTGCCCGCCGGCACGTACCTCGCGGATGCCCTGCTGATGAACCTCTACGATCCCAGCGCGCGCCTCTCCATGGCCAACACCGCCGAGGAGCTGGGCCGGCGCTACAACATCACCCGCGAGCAGGCGGACGCGTTCGGGCTGCGCTCGCACAGGAACGCGAAGCGGGCGCGGGACGCCGGCGCCTTCGAGGAGGAGATCGAGCCCGTCGTCGTCCGCCGCCACGGCGCCGCCGAGCCCTGGACCGTCCGTCACGACACGCACGTGCTCGAGGACCCGAGCCCCGCGGCCATGGCGCGCCTGCCGCCGGCCTTCGAGCCGGGCGGCATCGTCACCGCCGGGAACGCGAGCGCGGTCGTCGACGGCGCCGCCGCCATGGTGATCGGTCTCGAGGAGGACGTGGCGCGCCAGGGCCTGAGGCCGCTCGCCCGCGTCGCCGGCGTCGGGGTGGCGGGCTGCGCGCCGGAGATCATGGGCATCGGGCCGGTGCCCGCCACGAGGCGCGCCCTCGAGCGCGCCGGCATCCAGGGGAAGGACATCGACCACGTCGAGCTGAACGAGGCGTTCGCCCCGCAGGCGCTCGCCTGCATCCAGGACTTCGAGGCCATGGGGATCGACCGCGAGAAGGTGAACCCGCTCGGAAACGCCATCGCGCTCGGCCATCCCCTCGGCGCCACCGGGGCCATCCTGACCCTCACCTGCGCCTACGCGCTCCGGCGGGCGAGGAAGCGCTACGGGCTCGTCACCATGTGCATCGGCGGAGGGCAGGGGATCGCGGTCG
The DNA here is from genome assembly GCA_036523995.1 of Anaeromyxobacter sp. Lineage (GTDB taxonomy): Bacteria > Myxococcota > Myxococcia > Myxococcales > Anaeromyxobacteraceae > Anaeromyxobacter. The sequence goes on along the minus strand of DATDDC010000494.1, from coordinate 67 downwards.
TGCTCGAGTCGGCGGGGTGAGGCCGGGGTCGAGGTCGCGGTCGAGGTCGCGGTCGGGGTCGGGGTCG
>DATDDC010000493.1:0-8424 GCA_036523995.1 Anaeromyxobacter sp. | reverse complement strand
CGAGAGCGGCCGCGCTCGCGCTCCTGCTCGCCGCCTGCGGCGACGCTCGAATGATCCAGGGCGAGGCGGTCCCCGCGGGCTCGCTCGCCCGGTGCACCGCCTGCCACGGCGATCGCCAGCGGATCGCCTCGAGCGGCACCGATCCGCTCATCGCGGCCGCGCCTCCGGCGGGCCTCCTCGGCGCGGGCGACCCCGGCGATCGCGCCGTCGGCGCGCACCAGGCGCACCTCCGCGGCGGCGCCTTCTGGAGCGCCGTGGCATGCGCCTCGTGCCACGCGCTTCCTGCGGGGACGGACCACCCGCGGCAGGAGCAGGGGAAGGTCACCTTCTCGGGCGTCGCCGCGACCGTGGCCTGGCCCGGAGCGCGGGCCTTCGATCCACCTCCGGCGCCGAGCTGGAACGGGGCCGCGCCCGGCGGTCCGGCCACCTGCTCGGCCACCTATTGCCACGGGAGCTTCCCGAACGGCGCCGGGCCGGTCGAGATCTCCTGGACCTCGGGCTCGGCTCCGTGCGGCTCGTGCCACGCCGTCCCCCCTCCCGATCCGCACCCGCCGGTGGGCGGGGAGACCGATCGCTGCGCCGAATGCCACCCCGGCGCCGGAGGCGGCGCGAGCCACGTGAACGGCCGGCTCGAGGTCTCCATCCCGGGCCACGACGCGAGCTGGATCGATCCGGCGAGCCCCGGCTTTCACGCCTTCACCGCGAACCTCGGGCTCGCAGCGTGCACGCGCTGCCACGGCGCGACCCTCGACGGCGGCGCCTTCGTCCCGGGGTGCGGGAGCTGCCACGACCGGAGCCTGCCCGCCGGAGTCGCGAGCTGGCGCACGAACTGCGTCATGTGCCACGGGGGCGAGGCCGACCAGACCGGCGCGCCGCCGCGCGCGACCTGGGGCAGGGCGGGGGACCCGGTGCGCGTGGGGGCCCATCGATCTCACGTCGGCGCGGCGCATGCGCTCGCCGAGCCCCTGGGCTGCGAGGCGTGTCACGCGAAGCCGGCCGATGCGCTCGACGCCGGGCACGTCGACGGGCCCACCGCCACGGTCGCCTTCGGCGGGCTCGCCTCGAAGGGGACGGCTCCGGCCTGGAGCCGGGGCGAGGCGACCTGCTCGAGCACCTATTGCCACGGCGCCACGCTCGCGGGCGGCACCAACACGAGCCCGATCTGGACCGTCCTCGACGGGACGCAGGCCGCCTGCGGCACCTGCCACGGGAACCCGCCCGCCACCGGCCGCCACGGCCAGCACGTGATCAGCTGGAGCGTCCCGTGCTTCGCGTGCCACCCCCGGGTGGCGGGGCGCCCCTTCGATCCGTCACTCCACGTGAATGGCACGAAGGACATGAACCGGAGCCCGGACGCGAGCGTGTACGGCGGCTTCGCGGACTGGGACCCCGGCGCCGCCGGCCCCGGGACGCTCACCGGCACGGCGACCGGTTGCCACGGCGCGACCAACTACTGGACGGGCGCGCCGCCGCCGCCGCGATTCGGCTGCCAGTAGGCCGCCCGCATCGCGGGGGAGGGCGGGAGGCTACTTGCCCGGCCTGGCGGCCGGCTTCTCCTTCGCCTGCGCCGGCTTCTTCAGGGACTGCGCGAGGCGCTGCATCACCTCGGGCATCGCCTTCTCGAAGCGCCGCTGGCTCTGCTCGCCGACCTGCTCCGAGACGGCGGGCATCACCTTGAGCGCCTTCTGGCCCACCAGCGTCCGGTAGAAGGCCAGCAGCTCGGAGAGCTCCTGCTCGGTGTACCGGGCCGAGAGCTCCGCCGCGTGCATCCCGAGGAGCTCGCCGTAGGGGAGGACCTGCTCCACCTCGCCGCGCACCCGCGAGGCGAAGTCCGGCGGGAGCTCGAGGCGCGATCCGGGGTGGCCCTGCATGCGCCCCACGGCGTCCTGCGCGAGCAGCTCCATGGCCCGCGACCACTCCTCCTGCGGCACGACGAGCCGCGCCACCTCGAGCGCCTGCGGCTTCACGGCCGCGCCCGCCGCCTTCACGGTGGGTGAGGCGGCCGGGGCCGGCGCGGCCTGCCCCCTCGCCTCGGGGGCGGCGCGGGTCGGGGTGGCGAGCGCGAGCAGGAGAGCGGCAACCGGCATCTTGATCATGAAGCCCTCGGGGCGAGAATGGCGTGAGCGCGGCGGAGCGCGCGCGTGATCCCGCGTGCGCGGCCCGGCCGCTGCTCGTATCACGCCGGCGCGGGCGGAGGCCACGGGCGCGCACGCGGCGTGGGGATGGCTCTGCGGAGACGCAATGATTGCCGCAGCGCGTCCTTCCTGCCCTCCGGGCGTCGCAATGGACCGTGCGGCGATCTGCCGCGTGCACTTCACGATTGGTGCGAGTGGCGATCTGCCGCGGACACATTCACGAATGGTGCGACAAGTGCGTCGCCACACTCACCCGTGGGGGAAGTCCCCCATGCGCAGGCCGGTCGCAGCCGCGAAGAGAGGCGCGAAATCGGGCGAAGGATCGCCTCGTGCGCCGAGGTGGGCTGGTATCGCGCATGCAGCCGCCGGCCCCATCCAGATGGGGAGGGGCAGCAATCGTAGCGGTTCTCGGCAGTGCCATGTCACCCGCGAATTGGCGGCGGACGAACAAAGAGGAAAAGAGGGAAAGATGAAGGGGACCAAGATCGCAGTCGCCGCGGTGTTCGCTCTCATGAGCGGCCGCGTCTACGCCTTCCACTCCGGCGGCGTCGCCGAGTGCGAAGGCTGCCACACGATGCACAACTCCTCCGCGGAGTCCGTGGAGCCGTTCGCTCCCCAGATGACGCTCAACAACCTGGCGGTCGGCCAGACGAACCCGTTCCTGCTCCAGGGGCAGGACCAGTCCTCGACGTGCCTCCGCTGCCACTCGAACAAGCCGCCCGGCAGCTATCACATCCTGTCGGCCGACCAGGCGAACAAGCTGAACGCCCTCGATCCGACCCAGCTCAACTACACGCCGGGCGGCGACTTCGCCTGGACGCTGAACAAGTGGAGCTACACGGGCTACGAGGGCCCGGCGGATCAGGCCGGTGAGCGCGCGGGTCACAACGTCAAGGCGCTCGACTTCAGCATGAACCTCGACGCCCGCCAGGCTCCCCCCGGCTCCGGCACGAACGGCGCCGACATCGGCTGGGACGGCACGAACTTCGCCTGCACCAGCTGCCACGATCCGCACGGCCGCTATCGCTACACCTCCTCGACCGCCGGCACCTTCGTGACCTCCGGTCCGGCCATCACCGGCTCGGGCTCCTACGCCGACAGCCGCGGCGGCGCCATCAACTACGCCTCGAAGATCACGGCCACCGCCACGGTCGGCGCGTACCGCATCCTGGGCGGCCAGGGCTACGTCCCGAAGTCGGGCAACGGCCCGTCCGCGGGCTTCTTGAACAGCCCGCCCATCGCCCTCGCCCCCAGCACCTACAACATCTCCGAGTCGCCGTCCGGCACGCTGGGCCGGTGGGCCGCGCAGGTGCAGGTCGCCTACGGCCAGGGCATGTCGGAGTGGTGCTCGAACTGCCACCCGAAGATGCACTCGAACACGATCGAGGGCGCGACGGTGACCGGCCTCACGAAGCACCCGGCCGGCAACAGCGCGAAGTTCAACAGCGCGATGCAGGCCAACTACAACGGCTACATCTCGTCGGGTAACTTCAACGGCACCCTCACCGACCAGTACGACGCCCTCGTTCCCTTCGAGCAGGGCTCGTCCGACCTCGACGCGATCAAGACCGGCGCCAACAAGCCCGGCTACAACAACGCCTACGTGCCGGTCGTCGCGAACGCGTCCAGCAACGTGATGTGCCTCTCCTGCCACCGCGCCCACGCGTCGGCCTTCAACTTCTCGACGCGCTGGTACAACGACCAGGAGTTCGTCACGACGACGGGGAGCACGTACACCGGCTGGGCCCTGGCGAAGGGCCCGAACACCTCCGGCGCGATGAACGCCACGGTCACGCAGGCCGGCTACTACCAGCGGCCCTACTCGATCTACGGCGGCTACCAGCGCTCGCTGTGCAACAAGTGCCACGGCAAGGACTAACCGCGGTCGATTGACGTGAGACGTTCGAGAGGGAGGCCGCGGAAACGCGACCTCCCTCTCTGCATTTTCGGTACGGCTCCGCCGAGTTTCTGGTAGTGCGCATGCAAGGCTCGAGAGCGATGCCCACCGTGCCCCGGTTCCTCCGCGGAATTTGCGCCGCCGCGCTCGCCGCGGGCTGCGCCACGCACAGGCCGGTGCGCGCGCCGCCCAGGCCCGAGGGGACGGGGGCGGTCTACCTCTACGTGCAGCGCTTTCCCGCGCACGCGGCGGGCCTCTCCCTCTCCCTCGAAGCGGTGCTGGCGTCGAGGTCCGACGGGCTCCAGGAGCCCATGGCCCTGCACCGGACGGACCTCTCCGGCGCGGTCGCGACCCGCCAGCTCCTCGTCGCGAGCGGCACGGTCCCCGCCGGCAGCTACGCGGGCGTGCGGCTCAAGGTGACGCGCGCCGCCCTCGTCACGTCCGAAGGGCCCCGCGCCCTGGAGGTCCCCGACGAGCCGCTCCTCGTGCCGCGCGCGTTCACGGTGCCGGCCGGCCGGGCCGCCGTCCTGTGGCTGGCGCTTCGCGACGAGCCCCAGGCGGTGGGAGCGCCGCTCGCGGCGCAGCTCACCCTCGACGTCGCCCATCAGCCCATCCCGGAGCAGGCGGGGGTCACCGCCAATGCGGGCTCCAACGACCTGAGCGTGCTCGACGCCGTCAACCGCCGCGTCGCGGGAGCGCTGCTCCTCGACGAGGCCCCCGGCGGCGTGGCGCTCGACGCCGCGGCCCGGCGGCTCTACGTCTCCCTGCCGGAGCGGGACGAGCTGCGCTCGTTCGATCTCGCCACCGGCGAGCGCCGCGACCTCTACCGCCTCAGGCCGGGCGACGCGCCGGGGCCCATCGCGCTCGCGCCCGGCGGCAAGGTGCTCGTGGCCGTGAACGTGGGCTCGCGCACGGCGAGCTTCGTCGACCCGGCGACGCTGGTGGAGCTCGGGCGCGTGCCGGTGGGCGACCGGCCGGTCTTCCTTCTCCTCGACGCATCCGGCACCCGGGGCTACGTCTTCAACCGGCGCTCGGCGGACATCACCGTCCTCGATCTCCCGAACCGCGCCGTGGCGGGCACGGTGGCGACGGACCCGGAGCCGCTCGCGGGCGCCCTCGATCGAACGGGCACGCGCCTCGCCGTGGTGCAGGCGGGCTCGATGTACCTGAACGTCCTCTCCGTCCCCGGCCTCGCCCCGGCGGGCCGCTTCTTCGTGGGGCTCGGCGCGAGCGCCGTGCTGTTCGACCCGCGGACCGACCTCGTCTACGTGGCGACGGGGGACGGCGCCACCCTCGCGATCTTCAGCGCGCTGTCGCCGCTGCCCATCGGACGGATCGACGTCCCGGGGGCCGTGACCCGCCTCACCGTCGAGGACATGGACGGCGCGCTCCTCGCGCTCATGCCGGCCCGCGGATCGCTCGGCGTCGTCGACCTCGGGAGCCGGACGCTCGTCTCGGAGATCGACGTCGGCGTGCAGCCCGTCGACCTCGCCATCGCGAGGGAGCGCCGTTGAGTGCCGGCGGGGAACGCAGGCGGCGGCGAGCGGGAGCGCTGCTCGCGCTGCCCGCGGCGGCGTTCTCCCTCCTGGCGCCGCCGGCGACGGCGCGAGGGGACGCGCTCAACCTGCGCCTCGAGGGGAACTACGGGAACGCCGACACGACCAGCACCGACGCCGCCGGCAACTCCTCGACCACGCACGCGTGGAACCTCTCGGACGCCGTCCGGGCCTCCCTCTCGAAGAGCCTGTACGAGACGCTCGTGCTCTCCGGAACGGGCCTCCTCGAGGACGTGCACGCGCGGTCGGAGGGCGCGACCGGGACCTCCACCTCGACCGCGCGGAGCTGGGCGGCGGGCGGGCGGCTCGACTTCGGCGGCCAGCTCCTCCGCGGCGGGGTGAGCTACGACCGGCGCCAGACCTCCGCCGACTCGTCGACCTCGCTGTTCGGGGGAGGGTCCCTCTCCTCCTCGAGCCCGACGCTCGTGAACGACGCCCTCTCGGGCACGCTCACCTGGCAGCCCATCGGCCTCTTGCCGCTGAGCCTGCGCTTCTCGCGCTCGACGGAGCACGACACCGACCGGACGCGGAGGGACAGCGAGACCACGAGCGTCGCGCTGGACACGACCTTCTCGCCGTCCGATCGGGTGGACGGGAGCGGCGCCGTCGGCTGGGCGGAGGCGGAGGACCGGCTCAACGGCTCCTCCACCGCGACCTGGTCGGCGCGGGGCTCGGTGCGCTACGGAGGCTCCATGGGGCGCGCCACGCTCTACCTGAGCGACGGCGCGGCGGCCTCGGTGAGCAACACGCGCGCGAGCGGCCCGGGCGGCGTCGTCGTGACTCGCCAGCTCGCCTCCGCCGGGCTCGCGCTCGTGGAGGCGCTCCCCGCCACGCCCACCCAGAGCACGCTCCGGCCGCTTCCGGCCCTCGTCGACGGCAACACCACCGACGCGGCGGGCGTGAACCTCGGCACCTCGACCGCCGCGCGCGGAGACGTGGCCCGGCGACACCTCGGCCTCCAGTTCCCCGACGCGATCACGCCCGTGAACACGCTCTGGGTCTGGGTGGATCGCCCGCTTCCGCCGGCCCTCGCCGCGCAATTCGTCTGGACCGCCTTCCAGAGCGAGGACAACGTCACCTGGCAGCCGGTGCCGATCACCGCCCCCGTGGCCTTCGGGACGTTCGAGGCCCGCTTCGAGATCAGCCTCCCCACCACACGCGCGCGCTACCTCAAGGTGGTCACGGCGCCGCTGTCGCCGTCGGCCACGACCGATCCGCGCTTCGCGGACATCCAGGTGACGGAGCTCCAGGCCTTCCAGATCGTGGCCGCCACCTCCGTGCTCGGCTGGAGCCGCTCGTGGTCGAACACCGTGAACGGCGGGCTGTCCCTCCCCCTCACCGCGAACCGCGAGCTCTCGTACGATCTGTCGCTCACCCTCGGGCTGCGGGGGCCCCCGGTCAGGAACGGCTGGTTCCTCACGAACGGGCTGAGCTGGGGCCGCCAGCTCTCGCCGAAGCTCGGGCTCTCCGCCCGGCTCCAGCGGTCCGACAACGGAGGGACCGGCACGAAGAGCACCGGCCAGACGACCTGGGGGGCCTCGCTCGCCGCCCAGCCGCTGCGCACGCTCACCGCATCGGCCGGCTACTCCGGCGCGGCCGTCGAGCAGCCCGAGGGGACGGTCTTCACCCATGGGCTCACCGGCTCGGTCGCGGCCGCCCTCTACGACGGGTGGAGCGCGTCGGCCAGCGGCGGCAGCGGCGTGAGCTTCGCGCCCCACCGCACCTCGCGCAACTCGCAGGTGAGCTTCTCGACCACGGTCACGCCCGCCACGAACCTCTCCCTCTCCGGGACCTACAGCTTCAGCGAGGGCACGAGCAGCGGCGCCGGCGTCACCGCGTCCGGGGCGACGGCGGGGCCGTCGTCCACGTCCTCCGAGGCGATCACCGGCTCCGCCTCCTGGACGCCCGTCCCCGCGCTCGCGCTCAGCGGCTCGGCTACTCGGCTGCGAGACGGCAGCCAGCCCCCCCACTCCCTCGCCGCATTCCAGATCGCCTACTCTCCGTTCCGGGGGGGCAGCCTGGTGGTGGGCCTTGGGCACGCGGAGACGTTCGACTACCAGAGCAGCGCCACGACGCGGTCCAGCACCGCGTCGCTGACGTGGCGGCTCACGAGCTGGGCGAACCTCCTCGCCGGATACGTGCTGGCGGAGTCCAAGGCTCCGCTGGGCTCCACGACGACGCACGCCCTCAACGCCCGATTGACGCTGACGCTGTGACCCACGACCCCGAGCGCACACCATGACGCGGAACCACAGAGCGACCTCGACCGGCCTCGTCCTCCTCCTTGCGACGGCCGTCACCGCCTGCGCCCCGGCGCGGCGCTTCCACGATCCGAACATGGACTTCGGATCGGTGAAGACGATCGCCATCCTGCCCTTCCAGAACCTGAGCCGGGAGAACACGGCCGGGGAGCAGGTGCGGGACACGCTCTTCGCCGCGCTCCTCGCCACGAAGGCGGTCTACGTCCTCCCGCCCGGTGAGGTGTCGCGCGCCATCTCGCGGGTCGGCATGGCGAACCCGGCCGCCCCCACGGTGGAGGAGGCGACGCGCCTCGGCACGCTCCTCAAGGTGGACGCGCTCCTCACCGGCGTGGTGCGCGAGTTCGGCGAGGTCCGCAGCGGGGGAGGGAGCGCGCCGGTCGTGTCGGTGAGCGCGCAGATGATCGAGGCCAGCAGCGGCAAGGTGGTCTGGAGCGGCACGTCGACGCGCGGCGGGCTCAGCCTCAGCGACCGGCTGCTCGGCGCCGGCGGGCGGCCGACGAACCCCGTCACCGAGGCAGCGGTCGATGATCTCCTGGACCAGCTCTTCAAGTAGGGCGCTCCTCGCCCTCGCGGCC
>DATDDC010000492.1:0-2672 GCA_036523995.1 Anaeromyxobacter sp. | reverse complement strand
GCGGGCGGCGCGCACCCGGCCCAGCCCGGTCCCCCGCCGCTCCCCGGCGCCGCGCCGCGGCCGCCCAGCCGCTTCCGCATCACCACCATCCGCAGCGACGGCATGTCCGGCACCTCGTTCGCGCTCGATCGCGAGGAGGTCGTGTGCGGCCGGACCGAGGGCGAGCTGCGGCTCGCGGCCGACGCGACGGTCTCCCCCCGGCACGCCCGCTTCGTCCAGGCGAGCGGGGTCGTCCGCGTCGAGGATCTCGGCAGCGTGAACGGCACCTTCATGCGGCTCAAGGAGCCGCGCCGCATCGCCATCGGGGAGGAGTTCCGCATCGGCCAGCAGCTCCTGCGCCTCGAGCCCCTGCCGCGCCCCGCGCGCCCGGACGACCGCGGGGTGCGGCCGTGGGGCACGCCGGATCCGGGCTACCGGCTGCGCGTCTCTCAGCTCCTCGACGGCGGAGGGCTGGGAGAGATCTTTCCCTTGAAGGAGGGCGAGAACCTGGTCGGCCGCGACGCGGGCGAGGTCACCTTCCCGTCGGACCGGTACGTCTCGGCGCGCCACGCGCGCATCGACGTGAGGGGGAACGACATCACCCTCGTCGACCTGGGCAGCTCGAACGGGACCTTCGCGAAGCTGGCGGGGCCCGTGGAGCTCGCGCCCGGGGATCAGGTCCTCGTCGGCGGGCAGCTCCTGCGCGTGGATACTTGACAGCGGGGGGACACTCGCCGCCGCGGCGACTTCGTCGCGCCGCGGCTCGCGCCCCTCCGCTCGCAACGCGGCTCTACCCGAACGACTTCTCCTTCTGCTCCTGCTCTTCCTTGCAGCGGATGCAGAGGGTCGTGACCGGGCGCGCCTCGAGGCGCTTCATCGAGATCTCCTCCTCGCACTTCTCGCAGATCCCGAAGGTCCCGCTCTCGATGCGGCCGAGGGCCTTGTCGATCTTGGCGAGGAGGAACTTCTCCCGGTCGCGCAGCCGGAAGATCATCGACTGCGTGTACTCGCTCGAGGCGAGGTCGATCTCGTCGGGGAGGTCGTCCGTGTCGAAGCTGGATTCCTCGGTGAGCGTCTTCCTCGCCGAGAGGAGGAGCTGCTTCTTCGACTCCTCCAGCATCGTCTTGAACTTCTTCATGTCCTTCTTGTTCAAGCGACTCACCTCGCCGGGGTGGGCGGAAAAAGAGCGGAGAACCTAGTCTTGGTGGAGAGGGGTTGTCAAGGAGACCCGGGCGCCGCCCAAGACGCGCAAGCGCCCGTCCCGAAAGCTTTACTCGGCACGCCCCCGGGCACACACTCGGCCCATGCCGGAGGGCAAGTTCGACCGGGAGTTCCTGCGCGGCGCCCTCGCCTTGACCGCCCGGTCGGACGTGGACCGGCTCCTCCTCGTCTCCGACCACCCGCTGTCGCCCAACGAGATCCGGGGACGGCCCATCAAGCGGAAGCTCGTCTACGCGGTGACGAGCGAGGGGATCGCGAACCAGGTCAAGTCGAAGAAGTACCTCGCCGTCCTCATCCCGCCCTACGACTACACCCGCATCGAGAAGATCAAGGTGGCGGTGGTGGCCGCCCAGGCCGCCGGCCTCCTGCGCGACGGCGACACCGTCCTCGCCCTCACCGGCCCGGGCCAGGACAGGGTGATGGACACGCTCGTCAAGGTGGACATCGGCTCCGAGGACCCCGAGGAGAAGCTCCGCGTCGACGCGCTGGGGCTCCCGCCGGAGTTCTCCTCGCAGGTGGTGGAGTCGCTCATCCACACGGCCATGGAGATCGGCGCGGAGGGCTACGAAGGCCACCCGGTCGGCACCATCCTCGTCATCGGCGACTCCACCGCCGTGATGGAGAAGAGCCGGCAGCTCATCCTGAATCCCTTCCAGGGGATCAGCGAGGCGGAGCGCAACACGCTCGACCCGCCCATCCGAGACGCCGTGAAGACGTTCTCGGCGCTCGACGGCGCGTTCATCATCCGAGAGGACGGCGTGGTCCTCGCCGCGGGGCGCTACCTCCTCAGCATGTCACGAGACGTGAAGCTCCCCATGGGCCTCGGCGCCCGCCACAGCGCGGCGGCCTCCATCAGCGCGGAGTCGAAGTCGATCGCCGTCACGGTCTCCCAGACCACCGGCACGGTCCGGGTCTTCAAGCAAGGCGAGATCGTGCTCGAGCTCCGCCAGAAGCTGCGGCGGGTGTGAGGGAACCCGCCGACCTCGACCGACGACCACCCACATCGTCACCCGGACTTTCCGTTGATTGCCCAACCGAGCTCGAGTTGACGCTCGGGATGGGGGGTGTGGGGGGAGAGTTCTCCTCCCACTAGAGGCGCCGCAAGGCGCCGGACATCACAATCACGGCGGCGGCGGTGCCGCTGGGCATCACGGGAACCGGGTGCCGCCGTGAGTCCCGCAGGCGCGGGATTCCTGCTCCGCTTCGCCTCTGCCACCGTGATGGGGTGTCCACTCCCCCGAGCGACTCGGATTCACGTCCGGTGAAGGAACGCGTCGAGAGCATCCTCTCCGAGCACGTCGATCCACGCACGGCCGCGACGGTGGTGCGCATCGCGAGCCGCATGTGGCTGCGCGCCGAGCCCGAGGCGCTCGAGGAAGGACACCTTCTCGGCCTCACCCACGGGCTCGCGCCCATCCTCCAGAACCTGCTCGGCTCCGACCTCACCCGCTCGACGCTCGACCGCGTCCTGC
>DATDDC010000491.1:0-3775 GCA_036523995.1 Anaeromyxobacter sp. | reverse complement strand
GCTTCGGCGACGTCCTCGCGATCTCCTCCGAGCACGGGCGCGGCGTCTCCGACCTCGTCGACGCGATCGTCGCGAAGCTCGGGCTCGAGGCGGAGCCGCCGCCCGCCGAGGACGCCGAGGAGCCGGAGGAGGTCGAGGAGGCCGACCGCCCGAAGGGCGACGTGCGCCTCGCGGTCGTGGGCCGGCCGAACGTCGGGAAGAGCACGTTCGTGAACGCGCTCCTCGGCGAGGAGCGCTTCGTCGTCTCCGACGTCCCCGGCACCACCCGCGACTCCATCGACAGCATCGTGGAGCACAAGGGGAAGCGCTTCGTCGTCACCGACACGGCCGGCATCCGGCGCAAGCGCTCCATCGCGCAGAAGGTGGAGGCGTTCTCGGTGGTGCGCGCCATGCGCGCCATCGACGACGCCGAGGTGGTGGCCTGCCTCCTCGACGCGACGGAGGCCGGCGTGGAGCAGGACGCGCGCCTCCTCGGGCTCGTGGCCGAGAAGGGCAAGGCCCTCGTCATCGTGGTGAACAAGTGGGACGTGGCCGAGCGGGAGGGCGCGACCGAGGACTGGTACCGCAGCGAGCTCCTGAAGCGGCTGCCCTTCGTCTCCTTCGCGCCCATGGTCTTCGTCTCGGCGAAGGAGCGCCGGAACGTGAGGCGCGTCCTCGACCGGGCCGCGCGGCTCGTCGAGCAGGTCCGGGCGCGCTTCCCGACGCCGCAGCTCAACGAGCTCCTCGTGGCCATCCAGGAGGAGCATCCGGCCCCGCTCGCGAGGGGCCGCCCCGTGAAGCTCTACTACGTCACCCAGGTCGCCTACGCGCCGCCGACGTTCCTCGTGCAGTGCAGCCGGCCCGAGGCCATCGGCGACGCCTACCGGCGCTTCGTCGAGAACCGCTTCCGGGAGGCCTTCGGCCTCGAGGTCCCCATGCGGCTCATCTTCCGAGAGCGGAAGCGGAGGCACAGGCCGCCTCCGCAGCGCAGGCGCTGAGCCGGCCGCGTCCGAAGCGCTTGACCTCCCGGGACGTGCCGCCTAGATTGGCCCGGTTTTTCTGGTGTTTTCGACGCGCCCAGCGAGAGAGGGCCCATGGCGAAGCCGCACGTCTTGACCCGCAAGGACATGAAGGAGCCGGACAAGTTCCAGCAGGCGGCCACGCAGGCCGCGAGCTGGATCGCCTCCCGGCGCAGGCACATCGTCTTCGCGGGGCTCGCCGCCGTCGCCGTCGTCCTCCTCGTGGCCATCCTCTCCGCGGTGCAGGAGCGCCGCTCGGAGAGCGCGGGCGCCGCCGCATCGGACCTCCTCCAGGCCATGGGCGGCGAGATCTCGAGCGTGCCGCTGCCCGGCTTACCCGGCCCGTTCTATGCGAGCGAGGAGGCCCGCCAGAAGGCCGTCGCCGACGCGGCGGACCGGATCCTCGCGGAGTATCCGGGGACCGGCGCGGCGAGCCTTGCGGCGCTCGCCAAGGGCGACGCGCAGCTCCGCCTGCGCGAGTGGGACCAGGCCAGGTCGGCGTACGAGCGCTTCCTCGCGCAGGCGCCGAAGGGCGACTCGCTCCGGTTCGGCGCGCTCGAGGGGATCGCGCTCGCGGAGGAGGGGAAGGGGAACCTCGACGGCGCCGCGCAGGCCTACGAGCGCATGGCCCGGGAGGCCCCCGCCTTCGGGGATCGCGCCGACCTGGAGCGCGCCCTCGTCCTCGCCCGCGCCGGCAAGGCTGCCCAGGCGAAGGAGATCCTCGCCTCGTTCGCGGAGCGCCACAAGGACTCCCAGCTCACGCCGGAGGCGTTGCAGCAGCTCGCCCGGCTCGGCGGGAAATGATGATCGGCCTCGCGCTCTCCCTCGCGCTCGCCGCCGGGCCCACCCTGCCTCGCGCGCTCGCGCCGGCGCCCGTGGCGCTCTACCGCGTGGCGTGGCAGCGCCCCTTCGTGCCGACCCAGGTCCTCGATTGGGGCCCGGCGGAGCGCGGCGGGGTGGCCGTCGATCCGACCACGCGCCTCGCCATCTTCGGAACGAGGGACGGCTGGCTACACGCCGTGCGGCCGGACGGGACCGTGGCGTGGGAGGTCCAGGGGGAGGGCGCCTTCGGGCCGCCCGTCGTGGAGGGCGACACCGTCTACGTGGGCTCCACGGGCGGCAAGCTCCACGCCGTCGCGATCCCGACCGGCAAGGAGCGCTGGAGCTACCGGAGCGAGGAGGACCTCTCCACCCGGCCGGCCGTGGCGCACGGCTCGGTCTACGTGGCGAGCCTGCAGGACACGGTCTTCTGCATCGACGCCGCCTCGGGCGCCTGGAAGTGGCACCACCGGCGCGCCCAGAAGGGCGAGGGGTTCACCATCTTCGGCGCGGCCGCCGCGGTCGCGGGTGCCGACGCGGTGTACGCCGCCTACTCCGACGGCTTCGCCGCGGCGCTCGATCCCAAGACCGGGGCGCCGCGCTGGGAGAAGCAGATCGCCCCGCCGGACGGTCACCTCGACGTCGACGCCATCGCCCTCGACGGCACGCGGCTCTACGCAGCGGCCTACTCCGGCGCCGTCCTCGCCGTGGACGCGCGCACCGGTGACGTCGCCTGGAAGGCTCCGCTGCCCGGCGCGGCGCAGATCGCGGTCACGGGCGGCATGGTCGTGGCCGTGACGGCGTCGAACGTGCAAGGGCTCTCGACCGCCACCGGGGCGGCCGTGTGGACCGCGCCGCTCGGGCCGGGGGGAGGGCCCGCGGGCCCTCCGGCGACCGCCGGCAAGTGGATCCTCGTCCCCGCGGGCGCGGGCGGGCTCCGCTGGATCGAGATCGCGAGCGGACGCACCCTCCGCGTGTTCGACCCGGGCACCGGCGTGTCGGGCCCTCCGGCGCTCCTGGGCCGGCGCGTCTACGTGCTCTCGAACGGCGGCGCGCTCTTCGCCCTCGACATCACCTAGCGCCCATGTCGAACCGGCTCCGCGTCGTCGCGGCGGTCGTCCGGCGGGGCGGCGCGATCCTCATCACCCGCCGCCCGGACCGGCCCGGCCGGCCGGGCCAGTGGGAGTTCCCGGGCGGCAAGGTCGAGCCCGGCGAGCCCGAGATCGACGCCCTCCGCCGCGAGCTGCGGGAGGAGCTGGGCTGCGAGGCCGTCGTGGGCCCGCTCCTCCTCCGCCACGCGCACCGCTACCCCGATCTCGAGGTGGACCTCGCCTTCTACTCGTGCACGCTCCCGGCCGCGCCGGAGCTCCGGCCCATCGGCGTCGCCGAGATCGCCTGGGCGGAGGTGGGGACGCTCTCGAGCTACGACTTCCTCGAGGGCGATCGCGCGGTGCTGGCCGAGATCGAGCGGCTCGCCTGACGCCGTCAGCGCCGCTTCCTCGACTTGGACTTGGGCTTCCTCTTCGGCTCCGGCGGCGGGGGCGTGCCCGCGGCGAGGAGCGCGAACGAGAGCGGCGCGTAGGAGCGGTCGCCGTCGCGGACCTCGCGCCTCGATGCCCCCTCCACGCGGAGGACGTAGCGCGAGCCGGGGACGAGCGGCGCCGCCGGGGAGAGCGTGAGCTGGGTGGTCGCGCCGAGCTCGCAGGTGCTCCGGGCGGGCACGTGGGCGTCCGCCGAGTCGAGGAGGACGAGCCGCGCGTCCGCGATCCGGCCGGACACCTCCACATGGAACGACGACGCGGGGTCGATCACCGTCTCGGCGACGCCCGAGAGCGCAGACGGGCCCGTGGGCTCGGCGGCGACCGCGCGGGTGATGGAAACGGGCGCCGGCGCGGCCGGCGCCGGGGACGCCGTCGCCGCCTTGCTCGAGGTCGGGTCCTGGCTCGATGGGGCCGCTG
>DATDDC010000490.1:0-7732 GCA_036523995.1 Anaeromyxobacter sp. | reverse complement strand
GAGCGCGGCGATGACCTCCCGGTAGCGATCCTCGACGAAGGCGCGCCGCACCTTGCGGGTGCGGGTCAGCTCCTCGTCGTCGGCGTCGAGCTCCTTGTAGAGGAGCACGAACTTGTGGATCCGGGCTGCCGCCGGGAGCGTCTGGTTGACCGTGTCGACCTCCTTCTGCAGGAGGTCGTAGACCGGCGGCTTGGCCGAGAGATCGGTGTAGGTGGTGTAGGAGATCCGGTTCTTCTCGGCCCACTTCCCCACCACCCCCATGTCGATGCAGAGCATGGCGGTGAGGTAGGGGCGGTCGTGGCCCACCACCACCGCCTCCTTCACGTAGGGAGAGAACTTGAGCCGGTTCTCGATGAACTGCGGCGAGAACTTCGTCCCGTCCGCGAGCTTCATCACGTCCTTGAGGCGATCGATCACGACGAGGTGGCGGTTGCCTTCGTCGACGTAGCCCGCGTCCCCGGAGTGGAGCCAGCCGTCCGCGAGCGTCGAGCGGGTCGCCTCGTCGTTCTTGTAGTACCCCATGAAGACCGAGGGGCTGCGGGAGAGGATCTCGCCGTCCGGCGAGATCTTCACCTCGGTGTCGGGAATGGGCTTGCCCACGGTGTGGAAGGCGATGTCGTCGTCGCGGTGGATGCAGCTGATGCCGGCGATCTCGGTCTGGCCGTAGATCTGCTTCAGCGGCACGCCCATGGCGTGGAAGAAGCGGAAGACGTCGGGCCCGAGCGCCGCGCCGCCGGTGGAGGCGGTGCGCAGGTTCGTCATGCCCAGCCGGTCCTTGAGCGCGCGGAAGAGGAGGACGTGCGCGGCCCAGTAGAGAGCGCGCCAGTGGAGCGGCACCGGCTTCTTGGCGAAGCGCAGGTCCGCCACCTTCTCGCCGATGGGCATGCAGCGCTCGTACATGAAGCGCTTGAACGGCGAGGTGTCCATGATCTTGACCTGCACGGTGGAGGTGAGGCTCTCCCACACGCGCGGCGGCGCGAACATCACGTTCGGCCCGATCTCGCGGATGTTCTCGGTGACCGTGTCCGGCTCCTCCGGGAAGTTCACGGTGAAGCCCTTCGCCAGCGCCGAGGAGAGGCTCATCATCTGCTCGCCGATCCAGGCGAGCGGCAGGAAGGACACGAACTCGTCGTCGCGGCGCTTCTCGTCCACCTCGTCGAGGGCGAGCGCCATGGCGAGGAGGTTCCGGAAGGTGAGCATGGCGCCCTTCGGGCTCCCCGTCGTGCCGGACGTGTAGCAGATGATGGCCACGTCGTCGGCCGAGGTCCGGGCGACGTTCTCCTCCCAGAGCGAGGGCTTCTCCTTGGCGAGGGCGCGGCCCTTCTCCTCCACGGCCTCGAAGGGCAGGAGCGCCGGGTGCTGGTACTTCCGGAGCCCGCGCGGATCCGTGAAGACGACGTGGCGGACCTTGGGGAGCTTCTCGAGCATGTCGAGGATCTTGTCGACCTGCTCCTGGTCCTCGGCGATGACCACGCTCGCGTCGCAGTGGTCGATGACGTACGCCACCTCGGTGAGGTTCGAGTCCTGGTAGATGCCGACCGAGGCGGCGCCGGCGGCCTGGGCGGCGATCTCGCCCATCACCCACTCCGGCCGGTTGTCGCCGATGATGGCCACCTTGTCGCCGCGGGACAGGCCGAGCGCCACGAGGCCGAGCGAGAAGTCGCGCACCCGGTCGTGGTAGGCGCGCCAGGTGAAGGACTGCCAGATCCCGAACTCCTTCTCGCGCAGCGCCACGCGGTCGCCCAGCGTCCGGGCGTTCCGCGCGAGGAGGCGCGGGAAGGTCACGTCGCCGCCCAGCCTGTCGAGCGGATCCGCCATCAGCCGTCCACCGTGAGGTCGTGCTGCTCGCCCAGGTACGCGTCCTGGACGTCGCGGTTCCGCTTCACCTCGTCCGGGGTGCCCTCGGCGATCTTCTCGCCGAAGTTGAGCACCGTGACGCGGTTCGAGAGCTCCATCACGACGCCCATGTCGTGCTCGATCATCACGATGGCCGTGCCGCGCTCCTCGTGGATCTCGAGGATGAAGCGGGCCATGTCCTCCTTCTCCTCGGCGTTCATGCCGGCCATGGGCTCGTCGAGGAGGAGGAGCTTCGGCTCGAGGGCGAGGGCCCGCGCCAGCTCCACGCGCTTCTGCAGGCCGTAGGCGAGGGTCCCCACCACCTTCTTGCGGATGTGCTGGATCTCGAGGAAGTCGATGACGTCCTCGACGATCTCGCGGTGCGCGATCTCCTCGCGCTTGCCGGGGCCGAGGTAGAGCATGCCGGCGAGGACGCCGGTCTTCTGGTGAACGTGGCGGCCGATGAGGAGGTTGTCGAGCACCGTCATCCCGCGGAAGAGCGCGATGTTCTGGAACGTGCGCGCGATGCCCAGGGCCGTGCGCGCGGCCGGCGGCACGCGGGTCAGGTCCTGGCCGGCGAAGCGGATGACCCCGCGCTGCGGGCGGTACACCCCGGAGATGCAGTTGAGGAGGCTCGTCTTGCCCGCGCCGTTCGGCCCCACGATGGCGTGGATGGTCCCCGGCTCCACGGCGAGGCCCACATCGGAGAGCGCCGCGACCCCGCGGAAGCTGAGCATGATCCCCTTCGCCTCTAGGAGCGACACCCAGTTCCTCCGCGCCGTCGATCGGCGGCATGGTGGCAAAGAACCGCTTGGGGCTCAAGCTTCGCGCAGTAAATTCTGCGCGTTTTCGCAGGCGATGCGGGGGCGCCGGTGGATCGGGATCAACCGGGGGGCCAGCCGAAGCGCCGGCCGCCCATGACGTGCAGGTGGACGTGGAAGACGAGCTGGTGCGCGTCCCGGTTCACGTTCACCGTCGCCCGCCAGCCGCCGTCGGCGATGCCCCGCTCCTTCGCGAGCTTCGCGCCGACGCGCAGGAGCTTCCCGGCGAGCGCGTCGTCCTCCGGCGCGAGGTCGTTCAGCGTGGGGACGTGCTTCCGCGGCACGACGAGGAGATGCACCGGGGCCTGCGGGTCGATGTCCTCGAAGGCGACGACCTCCGCGTCCTCGTGGACTTTCCTCGCCGGGACGGCTCCCTCGACGATCTTGCAGAAGAGGCAATCGCTCATCTTCCCGGACCTCCGTCAGAAGAGCCGCTTCGAGTCGAGGAGGATGGTGACGGGTCCCTCGTTCACGAGCTCGACCTCCATCGAGGCGCGGAACACGCCCGTGGCCACGGGGAGCCCCTTCTCGCGCACGAGCGCGCAGAACCGCTCGTAGAGCGCGTTCGCCGCCTCGGGCGGCGCGGCCTCGGTGAAGCTCGGCCGGTTGCCCTTGCGCGCGTCGCCGTAGAGCGTGAACTGCGACACGACGAGGACGCCGCCCCCGACGTCGGCGGCGGCGAGGTTCATCTTGCCGGCCGCGTCCTCGAACACGCGCAGCCCCGCCACCTTGTCGGCGAGCAGCCGCGCGTCCGCCTCGCCGTCGTCGCGGGAGACGCCGAGGAGCACGGCCAGGCCGCGGCCGATCTCGCCCACGACCTCGCCGCCGACCCGGACCCGGGCGCTCGACACCCGCTGCACCACCGCGCGCACCGCCTTTCCATCGCACGCGGCCCCGGGTGCGTGCTAGACCCCTGCCCGGCGCCGCGGGGGCGCCCGCGCCATGCTCCTCCTCCGGGACGCCCAGCGGTCGGATCTCGCGAGCCTCGCCCGCCTCGCGAAGGTGCTCAACACCGTCAACCTCCCCTACGACGAGCGCGCGCTCGCGCGCATCATCGACCGCTCCGTGAAGAGCTTCTCCGGCGAGATCCGGGATCCCCTGAAGCGGCACTACGTCTTCGTGGGCGAGGAGCCGCGCACCGGCCGCATCGCGGGGACGTCGATGGTGATCGCGCAGCACGGCACGCGCGAGTCCCCCTGCACCTTCTTCGACGTCTCGGAGCGGGAGCACTACTCCTCGACCGTCGACCGCCACTTCCGCCACGCGGTCCTCTCCATGGGCTACCACTTCGACGGGCCCACGGAGATCGGCGGGCTCGTCGTGGACCCCGCCCTGCGCGGCAGCGCCGACAAGCCCGGCAAGCAGCTCGCCTACGTGCGCTTCCTGTACATGGCGATCTTCCCGGAGCGCTTCCGCGAGAAGGTGCTCGCCGAGCTCATGCCGCCGCTCGAGAAGGACGGGCGCAGCCTCTTCTGGGAGGCGTTCGGCAGGCGGTTCACCGACCTCGACTACCAGACGGCCGACAAGCTCTCGCGGGAGAACAAGGAGTTCATCCAGCAGCTCTTCCCGCCGGTCGACGTGTACGCGACGCTCTTCCCGGAGCGCGTGCGCCGGGTCCTCGGCGCGGTCGCGCCGGAGACGGAGCCGATCCGCCACCTCCTCGAGAAGATCGGCTTCGCCTACGTCCACCGCGTGGACCCGTTCGACGGCGGGCCGCACTTCGAGGCGAAGCTCGCCGACGTCACGCTCGTCCGCGCCCACCGGCGCCTCGCGCTCGCCGAGGCGCCCCTCGCGCGCGGCGGGGAGGAGCGGCTCGTCGGCGTGCTGCGCACCGGCCGGAACCGCTTCCGCGCGCTCCGCTGCGCGTCGCGCATCTCGAAGGACCGCGCCACGGTGGCCCTGCCCGCCGAGGCCTGCGAGCTCCTCCGCGCGAAGCCCGGCGATCGCGTCCACGTCATCCCGTTCGCTTGAAGCGGGGCGTGCCGCCCCTGCTCGCCGGGTCCCTCGGCGCCTCGCTGCGGCAACCGCCGCCACGCGAGGCGCCTACCGGCGCGCTCCTGCGTTCGCCAGCGTCAGATCTTCACGAGCGTCGCAACCCAGGCGCGCGGGGAGCGGTCCGCGCCGACCGTCTCGAAGCGGCCCGCGCGGATGCGCGTGAGGACGAGGAGCGACCGGAACGCCTCGCGGATGTCGGCCTCCGCGATCCGGTAGGGGCCGGGCCCGGGAGGCTCCTCGTCCGAGAAGCACAGGAGCTGGAGCGTCGAGCCCGGGGAGAGGACCTCGCAGAGGGAGTGCGCGTAGCGGCGGCGGTCCTCGGGGCCGAACACGTGGAAGAGCCCGCAGTCGAGCACGGTCTCGAAGCGCCGCCGGATCCGGGCGAGGTCGAGCGCGTCCGCGACGAGGAAGTCGGCCGCGAGCCCTCGCTCCGCAGCCTTGGCGCGCGCCCGCTCGATGGCGATCGGCGAGGCGTCGACCCCCACGACGGGCCGACCCAGGGCCGCGAGGTAGAGCGCGTTCTCCCCGGTTCCGCAGCCCACGTCGAGCACGTCGCCCACGAGCCCGCCCTCCTCGGCGAGCCTCACCACCTCGGGCTGCGGGCGCCCGATGTCCCAGGGCGGCGTGCCCTCGCGGTAGAACCGCTCGAAGCGGTCGGGTGGCTCGCCGGGCATCGGGCTCTCTCTTGCCCTCGGCCTCGCCCGGAAGCAAGGGGCGGAGGCCTTCCGGGCGCCGCCCCCGCCCTCGCCGTGCCCGCGTCCGCGCCATCGCCCCCTGCCTGGCGCGGGAGGCCTCGCGATGTTAGGTTCCGCGGCCGATGTCCGTTCTCCTTCCCGGCCCCGAGCCCAGGGGCGGGGGATCCGCCGGGCAGCGTTTCTCCGCGCTCGTCTGGTCGCTCCTCCACGTGCCCATCTTCCTCGCGCTCTTCGCGCCGGGGATCGGCGCCGCCGTCCACGCCACGCCGCAGTCCTACCGGGCGCTCCTCTGGCCGACGTTCCTCCCGCAGGCGACGCTCATCGCCGCCGCCGCGTTCGCGCTGGGCCTGCCCTTCGCGCTCTCCCGGAGGGCGTACCGCTTCGCCGCGCCGGCGGCCGCCGCCCTCGTCACGGCGGGCGTGGCGCTCGACTCCCGCATCTACCACTCGGTCGGCTTCCACCTGAACGGCTTCTTCTTCCGCTTCCTCATCCAGCCGAACGCGCTCCGCGAGGCCGGCGTCCCGGTCTCGGACGTGCTCCTCTTCCTGGGCGAGGCCTTCCTGTTCCTCGCCGCGGACGTCCTCGCCGGCGCCTGGTTCATCCGGCGCTTCGCCGCGCCCCGGCGGACATGGGCCCTCGCCCTCGGGCTCGTGCTCCTCTCCGCGGCGGAGCGGACCTACGGCGGCGTCCTCACCTACTTCGGCGGCCCCTCCATCTTCGCGGCCTCGACCGTGCTCCCGCTCCAGGTGCCGGTGCGGATGTACTCGTTCTCGGAAAGCCTCTTCGGCAAGCGCGAGCTCAAGGACCCGTTCCAGGGAGCCGACGCCTCGAAGCGCCTGCCGGCGGGCATCGCCCCGGATGCGCTCAAGCTGGCGCGGCGGCCGGACGTCCTCTTCATCGCCGCGGAGAGCCTGCCGGCCGCCCACCTCGACGAGAAGACGATGCCTCGCCTCTTCCGCCGTGCGCAGGAGGGCGCGGTCTTCACGCGCCACTACGCCGGGGCGAGCTCGACGAACTACACGCTCTTCACGCTCATGTACGGCCTCCAGGCGCAGAAGCTCGAGGCGACGGTGGGGGCGGGGCGGCGGCCGGTGCTCTTCCCGGCCCTGGCCGCGAACGGCTACCAGATGAAGGTGCTGGCCGCGTCCTGCGTCGACTGGATGGACCTCAAGGACACGGTCTTCGGCGGCCTGCGCGCGGAGGACCTCAAGACCTGGTGCGTGGACGTGGAGCCGCCCGACCGCGACGCGGCCATGCTCGCAGCGGCGGAGGCCTTCGCGAAGGGCGCCGCCGCGGACCGGCCGGTGTTCCTGTTCCTCTTCTTCTTCGGCACGCACTTCAACTACTTCCTCGACCGCGAGGACGAGGTGTTCCAGCCGTTCTGGGACGGCGTCGGGGGCATCAAGGCGACGAACGCCCCCGGCTGGCTCATCCAGGCCCGCGCCCGGAACGCCGCCCACAAGCTCGACCGCGTGCTCGACGGCTTCCTCGCCGACTTCGAGCGCGTGCGCGGGCGAGCGCCGCTCGTCGTCTTCACCGGCGACCACGGCGAGGAGTTCCGGCAGAAGGGGCACCTCGCTCACGGATCGGCGGTGACGAGCGATCAGATCCACGTCCCGGCGGTCTGGCTCGGCCCGGGCGTCCCCAGGGGGCGCTTCGACGCGCCCACGAGCCACGCGGACGTGGTGCCGACCCTGTTCGCGCTGCTCGGCGACGACCACCCGTCTTCGCTCTACGCCGACGGCGTCTCGATGTTCCAGGCCCCCGGGGACCGCTTCGTCGTCTCGACGGTGGGCTGGGAGCCGCAGTACGCCGCCATCGGCGCGGACCTCAAGGTCACCATGTACGCGGGGCTCGGCACCGCGAAGATCACCGATCCCGACGACGGTCCCGTCGAGAACGGCACGGCGCGCATGGCGGCGGCCGCCGGGCGCATCCTGAGAGCGCTCCGCGGCGAGACCGGCGAGGCGACGGCCGCGCGCGCCGCGGCGGCGCCGTAGCCGCGCGCCTTGCCAAAGGCGCCGCGGATCGGCTTTCCTCCTCGTGTGACCTCGCCGGGCGCTCCTGCGCCGCTCCCCGCGCTCGATCGCTGCGCCTCCTGCGGACGGCCCTCCGACGCGCCGGCGCGCTGCCCGCACTGCGGCGCGAGCCTGCTCGTCGACGTGGTCCTCGAGCCCGCCCCGAGGGATCCGCGCCTCCTCTTCGGAGCCGCCCGGGCGGCAGCCGAGGCAGCGGTCGTGCCCGGGCTCGACTACGGCCGGGCCCGCGCCTCGCTCAAGGAGACCGGGGCGGTGATCGCCGCCGGCGTCGCGCGCGACCGGGCCCGCGCGCTCATCTCGTACCTCGCCATCGAGGGGTTCGGCGCGGCCGCCCGGGCCTCCTCCG
>DATDDC010000489.1:0-3868 GCA_036523995.1 Anaeromyxobacter sp. | reverse complement strand
AGCGGCCACTTCACCTGGCGTCGCTTCGCGCCGCCTCGCGCCCGCCGCGAGCCTCCGCCCCCGCCTTCGCCGCCGCCGCCGCGCGAGCCCTTTGCGCGCCTGCCGCCTCCTCCGACGCCGCCCGCGAGGCGCTCTTCACCTTGAGCGAGATCGTCATCTGGAACCGGGCCACGGGCTCGTCCCCGTAGCGCGACGGCACCGTCGCGATCACCTCGACCGGCGCGGAGACGCGCTCGCCCGTCCGGACCGCCTCCCGCGCGGCGTCCGCCACGCGGCGCGCGTCCTTCGAGCGGAACACGACGTCGCCGTCGGCCCGCTTCAGGAACTCGGCCTTCATCTCGCCGAAGACGAGCCGCAGGTCCCTGTGCTTCGCGATGAGCCTCGCCGCGGGCATGCCGCCGGCGAGGTCCGCCCCCGCGCACAGCGCCCCGAAGTACATGGCGCCGATGAGGTGGTTCTTCGACCGCCAGCCGAGGGGGATCTCGATGGCGCAGCGGTCGTCGTCGAGCTCGAGCACGCGCGGCCCGAGGAAGAGGAGCATGGGGACGCGCAGGCCGACGAGCCGCAGCAGCGCCGTTTCCTTGAGGAGCATCGGGGGTTCTCCCGGCCGGCGGGTTCGGAGCGCATCCTATTCCGTCCGGAACGCGGGCGCTGCCTCCGTGGGAGCTTTATGACAGGGGCGCCGTGCTCGAGACCTTCCACCCCCTCGTCCGGCGCTGGTTCGAGCGCCGGTTCGGCGATCCCACCGAGCCGCAGGCGCTCGGCTGGCCGGAGATCGCGGCCGGCAAGGACGTGCTCGTCTCCGCGCCCACGGGCTCGGGGAAGACGCTCGCCGCGTTTCTCTACGCGCTCGACGGGCTCCTCCGCGAGGCGCTCGAGGCGAAGCTCCCGGCGGAGACCCGCGTCGTCTACGTCTCGCCGCTCCGGGCGCTCTCGAACGACGTCGAGAAGAACCTCCGCATCCCCCTCGCCGAGCTGGAGGCCGACGCCGGGGCCGAGGGCCTCCCCGCGCCCGGGATCCGCGTCCTGGTGCGCACCGGCGACACGCCCCAGTCGCGCCGCCAGACGATGCTGCGGCATCCGCCGCACGTGCTCGTCACGACGCCGGAGTCGCTCTACCTCCTCCTCACCTCCGAGCGCGGGCGCGGGCTCCTCGGCGGCGTGCGCACCGTCATCGTGGACGAGATCCACGCCGTCGCCCGCGACAAGCGCGGCGCCCACCTCGCCCTGTCGCTCGAGCGGCTCGAGGCCCTGGCGCGCCGGCGCCCGCAGCGCATCGGCCTCTCCGCCACCGTGAACCCCATCGAGGAGATGGCGCGCTTCCTCGTCGGCACCGAGCGCGTCGACCGCGCGGGGCGGCCGCGCTGCGCCATCGTGGAGGCGGGCCGGCGGCGCACCTTCGACCTCGGCCTCGAGATCCCGAAGGACGAGCTCTCCTCCGTCGCCTCGAACGACCTGTGGCGCGAGACCTACGACCGGGCGGCCGAGCTGGTGAAGGCGCACCGGGCCACGCTCGTCTTCGTGAACACGCGCCGGCTGGCGGAGCGCGCCGCGCACGCCCTCGCCGAGCGGCTCGGGGAGGGCCAGGTGGCCGCGCACCACGGCTCGCTCTCCCGGGCGCGCCGGCTCCACGCCGAGGAGCGGCTCAAGGCCGGCCAGATCCGCGCCGTCGTCGCCACCGCCTCGCTCGAGCTCGGCATCGACGTGGGCGACGTGGACCTCGTCGTGCAGCTCGGCTCGCCCGGCGCGCTCCACGTCGGCCTCCAGCGTGTGGGCCGCTCCGGCCACGTGAAGGGCGGCGTGCCGCGCGGGCGGCTCTTCCCCATGAGCCGCGACGAGCTCCTCGAGTGCGCGGCCTTCGTGCGCGGCGTTCGGCGCGGGCACCTCGAGCTCATCCGCGTCCCCGAGGCACCGCTCGACGTGCTCGCGCAGCAGATCGTGGCGGAGGCGTCGGCGGGGCCCATCCACCTCGACAACCTCTACGCCCTGGCGCGGCGGGCCTGGCCCTATCGCGCGCTCGAGCGCGTCACCTTCGACGCCGTCGTCGACATGCTCTCGGAGGGCATCGCCACGACGCCGGGGCGCACCACCGCGCTCCTGCATCGCGACGCGGTGAACGGGCGCGTGCGCGGCCGGCGCGGGGCGCGCCTCGCCGCGCTCACGGGAGGCGGCGCCATCCCGGACACCTCCCAGTACGCCGTCCTGGCCGAGCCGGAGGGCCTCACCATCGGCCAGGTGGACGAGGACTTCGCCGTGGAGAGCCTCGCCGGCGACGTCTTCCTCCTCGGGAACACCTCCTGGCGCATCCGCCGCATCGAGGCGGGCGTGGTGCGGGTGGAGGACGCGCACGGCGCGCCTCCCGGCGTCCCCTTCTGGAACGCCGAGGCCCCGGGGCGGAGCCGCGAGCTCTCCCTCGAGGTCTCCGAGCTGCGCGAGGACATCGAGCGGCGCCTCGACGATCGGCCCGGCGCGATCCGCTGGCTCTCGGAGGAGGGCGCGATGCCCGAGGCGGGGGCGCGCCAGGCGGTGGAGTACGTCGCCGCGACGCGGGCGGTGCTGGGCGCCGTGCCCTCGCAGCGGACGCTCGTCGCCGAGCGCTTCTTCGACGAGGCGGGCGGGATGCAGCTCGTCGTGCACGCTCCCTTCGGCGCGCGCACGAACCGGGCCTTCGGCCTCGCGCTCCGCAAGCGCTTCTGCCGCACCTTCGACTTCGAGCTGCAGGCGGCGGCCACGGACGAGGGCGTGCTCCTCTCCCTCGGGCCGCAGCACTCCTTCCCGCTCGAGTCCATCTTCGAGTACGTGTCGGAGGAGAACGCGGACGAGGTGCTCGCCCAGGCCGCCCTCCAGGCGCCCATGTTCGCCGTGCGCTGGCGCTGGAACGCCACTCGCGCCCTCGCCATCCCGCGCCTCTTCAAGGGGAAGCGGATGCCGCCGCCCATCGCCCGGATGCGCTCGGACGACCTCCTCGCCGCGGTGTTCCCGCAGCAGGTCGCCTGCCAGGACAACGCGGCCGCCGGGCCCGTCCAGATCCCCGACCACCCGCTCGTCGCGGAGACCCTGAAGGACTGCCTCACCGAGGCCATGGATGCTCCGGGGCTGCGCGACGTCCTCGGTCGGATCTCGCGCGGCGAGGTCCGGCTCCTCGCCGTCGACACGGCCGAGCCTTCGCCCATGTCGCACGAGATCCTGGGCGCGAAGCCCTGGGCCTACCTCGACGACGCGCCGCTCGAGGAGCGGCGGGCCCGCGCCGTCGCCCTCCGGCGCGCGCTCCCGGCGGTGGAGGCGAGCGGCATGGGCGCGCTCGACCCCGCGGCCATCGCGGAGGTCGCCGAGCAGGTCTTCCCGGAGGCGCGCGACGAGGACGAGCTTCACGACGCGCTGCTCGATCTCGGCATCCTGCCGGCGCGGGAGCGGGAGGCGTGGGCGCCGCTCTTCGAGCGGCTCGCGGGAGGTGGGCGCGCGGCGCAGCTCGCAGGCGCGGAGAGGGAGTGGTGGGTCGCGGCGGAGCGCGCCGGGCTGGCGCGGGCCGTGGCGCCGGCGCTCGCGGTCGCCAGCCCGACGACCTCGACCCCGACCTCGGCGCGGTGTTCGACCCGCTCGGCAACGCGACGCACACCGCCCTCTCGTTCCCCATGGCGGGCGAGGACGTCGTCATCACCGGCGCGGGCCCGATCGGCGTGATGGCGGCCGCGATCGCCCGTCACGTCGGGGCCCGCCACGTCGTCGTCACCGACATCAGCGACTACCGGCTGGACCTCGCCAAGAACGCCGGCGCCGACCTCGTGGTCAACGCCGGCCGGAGCAACCTGCGCGAGGCGATGGCCGAGCTCGGCATGAAGGAGGGCTTCGACATCGGCCTGGAGATGTC
>DATDDC010000488.1:0-4189 GCA_036523995.1 Anaeromyxobacter sp. | reverse complement strand
CTGTTCGCCTACCTGCTCGGGCTCGCGCGGTTCTTCACGGCGCTCGCCGCGCTCGACACCGGGTCGGCGTTCGAGGGGATGGGGGCGGCGAGGGAGGTGACGTTCGCGAGCCTCGCCGAGCCGGCGCTCTTCCTGTGCCTGCTCGTCCTCGGGCGCGCGACCGGCTCGCCCTCCCTCTCGGGGATGCTCGGCCCCGCGCTCCCGGGCGCGTGGGGGCCGGCCGCGCCGGCGCTCCTGCTCGCCGCGATCGCGCTCTTCGTGATCGCGCTCGCCGAGAGCTCCCGCATCCCGGTCGACGACCCGAGCACGCACCTCGAGCTCACGATGATCCACGAGGTGATGGTGCTCGACCACGGCGGTCCGGACCTCGCGCTCATCCTGTACGGCGCCTCGCTGAAGCTGTTCCTGTTCGGCGCGATCCTCTCCCGGCTCGTGCTCGGCCACGCCGGCGGCGCGCTCCGGACCGAGGGGTTGTTCTTCCTGGGGCTCGCCGTCTTCGCGATCGGGGTGGGGATCGTCGAGTCGGCGATGGCGCGGCTCCGGATGGTCCGCGTGCCGCAGCTCCTGGTCGGCGCGGCGGTGCTCTCCGCCTTCGCCCTCGTCCTCCTCCTGCGGTGACGCCCATGACCTCGCTCCGCGATCTCGTCTTCATCCTCGTCGTCGTCATCGACCTGTTCCTGCTCGCCTCGAGCCGCCTCGGCGCGGCCATCCGCACGGTCGCCATCCAGGGCGCGCTCCTCGGGACCCTGCCCCTCCTCCTCCTCGAGGAGCGTCACTCGCTCGGCCACGCCCTCCTGCTCGCGGGCGGCGCGCTCGCCATCAAGGGCTACCTCATCCCGAGGCTCATGTTCCGCGCCATCCGCGAGGCCTCCATCCGGCGCGAGATGGAGCCCATCGTGGGCTTCGTGCCGTCCATGGTCCTCGGCGGCATCGGCGTCGCGCTCGCCTTCGCCTTCGCGAGCCGGCTGCCCCTCCCGAACGGCGGGCTCCACGCCTACCTCGTGCCGACCGCGCTCTCCACGGTGTGGGCCGGGCTGCTCCTCGTCGTCTCGCGCCGCAAGGCCGTGAACCAGGTGCTCGGGTTCCTCGTGCTCGAGAACGGCGTCTACGTCTTCGGCCTCCTCATCTCGGACTTCATGCCGACGATGGTCGAGGCGGGCGTGCTCCTCGACCTCTTCGCCGCGGTGTTCGTGATGGGCATCGTGATGTTCCACATCAACCGCGAGTTCTCCTCGCTCGACACCGAGAAGCTCTCGGCCTTGAAGGACTGAGGCGATGCTCTTCGTCATCCTCGCACCCCTCGCGCTCGCCGCGGTCGCCTTCGCGGTGCCTTCCAACGCGCGGAGGCCGCTCGTGCTCCTCGCCGGCGCGCTCGTCCACGCGGCCGGCGTGGTCCGGCTCTTCGTCGCGGGCCCCGAGGCGCGGCAGGGCACCTGGCTCGCCCTCGACGCCATCGGCCAGGTGACGCTCCTCACCACCACGATCCTCTTCGTGGCCTCGGCGATCTACGCGCAGGGCTACCTGGCGCGCCGGCAGGATCGCGACAACCGCGTCTTCGTGGGCGGGCTCCTCGCGCTCCTCGGCTCCATGACCACGGTGGCGCTCTCGCACCACCTCGGCATCACCTGGGTCGCCATGGAGGCGAGCACCCTCGCCACGGCCCCGCTCATCTACTTCAACCACAACGCCCGATCGCTCGAGGCGGCCTGGAAGTACCTCCTCATCGGATCGCTCGGCATCGCCCTCGCGCTCCTCGGCACGTTCTTCCTCGCCCTCGCCGGCGCCGGGCCGGGCGGCCCCCGCTCGCTCTTCGTGGAGGAGCTCGTCCGCGCCGGGCCGGCCCTCTCGCGGCCGTGGGTGCGCGCCGCGTTCATCTTCCTCCTCGTCGGCTACGGCACGAAGATGGGGCTCGCGCCCCTCCACTCCTGGAAGCCGGACGCGTACGGCGAGGCCCCCGGCCTCCTCGGCGCGCTCCTCGCCGGCGGGCTCACGAACTTCGCCTTCCTCGCCCTCGTGCGCGTCTTCCAGGTGACGCGCGCCGCCGGCGAGGACGCCTTCGCGCGCGACGCGCTCGTGGGCCTGGGCCTCTTCTCCATCGGCCTCGCCGCCGTGTTCGTGGTGGGGCAGAAGGACTTCAAGCGGATGCTCGCGTACTCGAGCGTCGAGCACATGGGGATCCTCGCGCTCGGCATCGGCCTCGGCGGCGGGGCGGCCGCCGGCGCCTTCTTCCACTGCCTCAACAACGGCCTCACCAAGGGCGTGGTCTTCCTCTCCGCCGGAAACATCCACCGGGCCTTCGGCTCGAAGACGACCGACGAGGTGCGGGGCGCGGCGCGCCTCCTCCCCGTCTCGGGCCCGCTCTTCCTCGCGGGCTTCCTCGCCGTCACCGGCTCGCCGCCCTTCAGCCCCTTCTTCAGCGAGTTCGCCATCCTGAACGGCGCCTTCGGCGCCGGGCGCTTCTGGGTGGGCGCGCTCTTCCTCGCCTTCCTCGCCGTCATCTTCGTGGGCATGGGGACGACCGTCCTCGCCGTGGTGCAGGGCGACCCGGGCCGCGCGCCGAGCGGGCCCGCCACGCGCGACCACTGGCTCATGGCCGCTCCGCCCCTCGTCCTCATGGCGGTGGTGCTCGTGCTGGGGCTCTTCCTTCCCCAGGCGCTGAAGGACCTCTTCGGCTCGGCGGCGGCGCTCGTCGGCGGACGGTGGGAGTGACCATGGCCGAGGCCCGCCGGAAGAACCCCAAGCAGAGCGGCGCGAACGTGCTCGAGACCTGGAACGGCCAGGCCGTCCCGGCGCGGGACGTCCCGGTCCTGCCCGTGGAGCGGTTCCGCTCCATCCTCCTCGAGGTGCTCCGCGCCGGGGGCCGGCTCTCGGCGCTCTTCGGCCGGCCCGCCGGCGGCGACGGGGTGCTCGTGACGGCCGTCCTCGCGGACGATCCGGAGGGCAAGCTCGGGCTCCTCTCCACCGAGGTCTCCGGCTCGTATCCCGCCCTCTCCTCCGAGGCGCCGGCGGCGCAGGGCTTCGAGCGCGAGCTGGCGGAGCAGTGGGGCATCCGGCCGGAGGGTCATCCCTGGCTGAAGCCGCTGCGCTTCGAGCCGCCGCTCCGCGCCGGGGCCGACGCCTTCGGCCGGAGGGACCCTCGCGCCACGCTCCCCGGCGAGTACCCCTTCTTCCGGGTGGAGGGCGAGGAGGTGCACGAGGTCGCCGTCGGCCCGGTGCACGCGGGGATCATCGAGCCCGGGCACTTCCGCTTCCAGTGCCACGGCGAGAACGTCTTCCACCTCGAGATCGTGCTCGGCTACCAGCACCGCGGGGTGGAGGCGATGCTCCGGGGCGGGCCGGATCGCCGCTCCCTCGTGCTCGCCGAGTCCATCGCGGGCGACACCGCGGTCGGGCACGGCCTCGCCTACGTGAAGGCGGTGGAGTCGCTCTCGGGCCGGCTCCCGGCCGCGCGCGCCCTGGCGCTCCGGGGCATCGGCCTCGAGCTCGAGCGCATCGCGAACCACGTGGGCGACCTCGGCGCCCTGGCGGGCGACGTCGGCTTCCTCCCGACCGCGTCCTACTGCGGCGCGCTCCGCGCCGACTTCCTGAACGCCCTCGCCGAGATCTGCGGGAACCGCTTCGGCCGGAGCCTCGTCGTGCCGGGCGGGGTGAAGCACGATCTCGGCGCGGAGGAGGCGCGCGCGCTCGCGGCCCGGGTGCGGGCCTCGTGGCAGAAGGTGAAGGGAGCGTCGTCGCTCCTCTTCGAGTCGCCGTCGGTGCGGGCGCGCTTCGAGGGGACGGGCACGGTCTCGCGCGAGACGGCGCTCGAGCTGGGCCTGGTCGGGCCCGCGGCGCGCGCCAGCGGCGTGGACCGCGACATCCGGCGCGATCACGCCTTCGGCATCTACCGCTACGTGCACGTGCCGGTGACCACCGCCGACTCCGGCGACGTCCTGGCGCGGGCGCACGTCCGCGCCCTCGAGTCCGAGCGGAGCGTCGAGTTCGTCGTCTCCCAGCTCGAGAACCTGCCCGAGGGCGAGGTGCGCGGCGCGTCGGGGGCCCTCGCGCCCGGCTCGCTCGTCGTCTCGCTCGTGGAGGGCTGGCGCGGCGAGATCGCGCACGTGGCGCTCACCGACGAGCGCGGCCGCTTCGACCGCTACAAGGTGAAGGACCCCTCCTTCCACAACTGGTTCGGCCTCGCCATGGCGCT
>DATDDC010000487.1:0-2701 GCA_036523995.1 Anaeromyxobacter sp. | reverse complement strand
GCTGCGCCGTGACCGCGCCGCCGCCGTCGCTTTGACACGCGCCGATCGAGGCGCGACGCTGCGCCCGTGACGCCGGGCCCGATCTGGCTCCTCGCCTCCGCCGTCCTGCACGCAGGGTGGAACGCGCTCCTCAAGCGCGAGCGGGAGCCCGAGCTCGCGGCGCTGGGCGTCCTCGCCGGCGGCCTGCTCTTCGCGACGGCGATCGCGATCGCCTGGCCCGGGGCCGGCTTCCCCACGCGCGCGGCGCTCCTCTGGGGCCTCGGCGCGGGCGCCTTCGAGGCCGTCTACTTCGTCACGCTCGGCTCGGCGCTGGCGAGGGCGAGCTACGGGGCCGTGTACGCCATCGCGCGCGGCGGTGCCCTCGTGGTGGTGTGGCCCGTGGCGGTCGCCTTCCTGCGCGAGCCGGTGTCGGCGACGGGCGCGGCGGGGGCGGCCCTCGTCGGCGCGGGCGTGATCCTCGTCGCTGCGGCCGGGAAGGAGCGGGCGAGCGCGGGCGGCATCGCGCTCGCCGTGGCCTGCGCCGGGACCATCGCCGGGTATCACGTCTGCTACGACCTCGCGCTCGCCGCCGGCGCCGGGACCGCGCCGCTCTTCGCCCTCGCCTTCGCGGTGGCCCTCCCGCCGGCGTGGCTCTGGGCCCGGCTCACCGGCCGGACGATGGTCGCCGTCGACCGCGGAGCGGTGCTGCGCTGGACCGCCGCAGGTTCACTCGTCGCCGCCTCCTTCCTGCTCTTCCTCCTCGGCCTCGCTCGGAGCGGCGCGGGGGTCGCGCTCACGCTGCGGAACACGTCGGTCGTCTTCGCCCAGGTGCTGGCCCTCGCCATCGGCGAGCGCGTGCCTCCACGGCAGCTCATCGGGTCGGTCCTCGTCGTGCTGGGCGCGGCCCTCGTCGCCGCGGGCTGAGCGCGCGCCGCCACGCTCCGGAAGGGCCTCACAGTTTCGTCGCGGATCCCCGGGAACCGTGAAAGAATTCGCGCTTACTTCCCCGTCACCGGTTTCTCGAGCGCCCATCCCAGGCCGCCGATTATTTCCGCGGCTTCAGTCGGTATAGAGCATCGATATGAAGACCAGGTCGAAGCTGTGGGTCACCGTCATCGCCGGGCTCGTCGTGGTGATCGGGCTCCTCGTGGGGGTCAAGGCCGGCCAGATCGTCACGATGGTCAAGGCGGGCGAGAAGTTCGCGCCCCCGCCCATGGCGGTCTCCTCCTCGAAGGTCGAGGCGGTCGAGTGGGCCGCCACCCGACCCGCGGTGGCGACCCTCGTCGCCGTGCACGGCGTGACGCTCGGCGCCGAGCTGCCCGGCACGGTCCGCGAGGTCGCCTTCGAGTCCGGCTCGAACGTGCGGAAGGGAGCCGTGGTCGTCCGGCTCGACACCTCGACCGAGGAGGCGCAGCTCGTCGCGGCCAAGGCGGACGCGACCCTCGCGAAGCTCAGCCTGCAGCGCTCCCGCACCCTGCGCGCGAGCGAGTCCAGCGCCCAGGCCGATCTCGACGCCGCGGAGGCGCGGGCGCAGCAGGCCCAGGCGGCCGTGGCCACCCTCGAGGCCAACATCGCGAAGAAGGTCATCCGGGCGCCGTTCGACGGCCGCATCTCCATCCGGCAGGTCGAGCTCGGCCAGGTCCTCTCGCCGGGCACGCCCATCGCCTCGCTGCAGTCCGTGACCCCCATCTTCGCGGACTTCTGGCTGCCCCAGCAGGCCATCGCCGAGCTCGAGGCCGGGCAGCGCGTGAGCCTGCGCACCGACACGTTCCCCGACGCGAGATGGGACGGCCAGGTCACGACCGTGAACCCCGAGGTCGACGTGGCCACCCGCAACGTGCGCGTGCGCGCCCAGTTCCCGAACGCGGACGGGCGCCTGCGCCCCGGCATGTTCGCGAACGTCGACGTGGTCTCGGGCGAGAAGAAGCCGACCATCGTCATCCCGGCCACCGCGGTGCTCTTCGCGCCCTACGGCGACTCCGTGTTCGCCCTCGAGCCGAAGAAGGACGAGAAGAGCGGCGCGGCCACGACGGTCGCGCGCCAGAAGTTCGTGCGCCTGGGCGAGCGCCGGGGCGACTTCGTCGCCGTGGTGTC
This sequence comes from Anaeromyxobacter sp., assembly GCA_036523995.1. GTDB lineage: Bacteria > Myxococcota > Myxococcia > Myxococcales > Anaeromyxobacteraceae > Anaeromyxobacter. The sequence continues at coordinate 628 of DATDDC010000487.1, read as the reverse complement.
GGGCCTCTCGGCGGGCGACACCATCGTCAGCGCCGGGGCCTTCAAGCTGCGCAACGGCATGGCGGTCGCGGTGAACGACGCGCTCGCGCCGGGGGCCAAGCTCGATCCGAAGCCGACGGATCAGTAGAGCGGGACACGTCGCCATGAAGCTCACCGACCTCTTCATCCGCCGGCCGGTCATCGCCATCGTCGTGAACCTGGTGATCCTGATCGCCGGCATCCAGGCCGTGCGCTCGCTCAACGTGCGCCAGTACCCGCGCAGCGAGAGCGCCGCCATCACCGTCACCACCGTCTACGTGGGCGCGAGCGCCGATCTCGTGCGCGGCTTCGTCACGACGCCGCTCGAGCGCGTCATCGCGGCCGTGGACGGCATCGACTACATCGAGTCGCAATCCAAGCAGGGCATCTCCACCATCACGGCGCGCCTGAAGCTCAACTACGACGCGACGCGCGCCCTCTCCGAGATCGGCTCCAGGGTGGACTCGGTGCGCCGCGACCTGCCGCCCGAGGCCGAGGTCCCCATCCTCAACATCGTCTCGGCCGAGACCCAGTTCGCGAACGCCTACCTCTCCTTCTCGTCGAAGGTCCTGAAGCAGAACGAGATCACCGACTACCTCGTGCGCGTGGT
>DATDDC010000486.1:0-8980 GCA_036523995.1 Anaeromyxobacter sp. | reverse complement strand
CGAGCCGGATAAGGCGCGCGATGGGTACAAGGAGGTGTTCGCGAAGGGATCGGTCACCGACTACCCGCTCACCATCCGTCACCGGAACAACAAGCTGACGGACGTGCTCTACAACGCATCGGTGTACAAGGACTCGCGAGGCAACGTGCTCGGCGTGTTCGCCGCCGCGCGCGACGTCACCGCGCAGAAGCAGGCATCGCAGTACGCGCGAAGCCTCGTCGAGGCCTCGCTCGACCCCCTCGTCAACATCAGCTCGGAGGGCAAGATCACCGACGTGAACGAGGCGACCATCAAGGTCACCGGCATCTCGCGCGAGCGGCTCATCGGGACCGACTTCTCCGACTACTTCACCGAGCCGGAGAAGGCGCGCGAGGGGTACCAGCAGGTGTTCTCGAAGGGGTTCGTGACGGACTACCCGCTCACCATCCGCCACCGCGACGGGCAGCACACGAACGTGCTCTACAACGCCTCGGTGTACAAGGACGTGCGAGGCAACGTGCTCGGCGTGTTCGCCGCCGCCCGCGACGTCACCGCGCAGAAGCTGGCCGAGGCCGAGGTCGCCGAGCAGCGCAACAAGGAGCTCGAGCGCCTCGCCGAGCTGGAGCGCTTCCAGCGGCTCACCGTCGGGCGCGAGCTCAAGATGGTGGAGCTGAAGCGCGAGATCGACGAGCTGCGCAAGCAGCTGCCGCCCGAGAGGCGGGAGGCGTGAGGACGATGGACCCGCGCGCCTCCGCGGCCGCCGAGCCCTACGAGGTCACCGCCGAGGAGACGACCCGCGCCATCCTCAACATCCTAGAGGACTTCACCTCGGAGCGCCTCCGCCTCGACCACACGCAGAAGGCCATCCTCAACATCCTCGAGGACTTCATGGCCGAGAAGGCCCGGCTCGAGTCGACGCAGAAGGCGATGATCAACATCCTCGACGACTTCGACGCCGAGAAGGTGAAGGCAGTCAAGGCGAACGAGGAGCTCCGCCGCGAGAACGCCGAGCGCGCCGCCGCCGAGGAGGCGCTGCGCGAGAAGACGCAGGCGCTCGCGCGATCGAACGCGGACCTGGAGCAGTTCGCTTACGTGGCTTCGCACGACCTCCAGGAGCCGCTCCGGATGGTCTCGAGCTACATGCAGCTCTTCGAGAAGCGCTACAGGGGCGCGCTCGACGCCCAGGCGGAGAAGTACATCGCCTACGCCGTGGACGGCGCGAAGCGCATGCAGACGCTCATCGCCGGCCTCCTCGAGTACTCGCGCGTGGGCCGGCAGGACGAACCGCCCGCGCGGGTGGCCACCGGGGCCGCGCTGGACCAGGCGCTCACGAACCTGCGCTCGGCGCTCGAGGAGGGCAAGGCCGTCGTGACGCACGATCGCATGCCCTCGGTGATGGGCAACGGCGCCCAGATCACGCGCGTGTTCCAGAACCTCGTCGGCAACGCCGTGAAGTTCCGGCGCTCCGACCGGGCGCCGCTCGTCCACGTCTCGGCGCGGGTCCGGGCCAGGGAAGCGCTCTTCGGCGTCCGCGACAACGGGATCGGCATCGACCCGCAGTACTCCGATCGCGTGTTCGTCATCTTCCAGCGCCTCCACACGCGCTCCGAGTACCCGGGCACCGGCATCGGCCTGTCCGTCTGCAAGAAGGTGATCGAGCGCCACGGCGGCCGGATCTGGTTCGAATCGGAGCCGGGGACGGGGACGACGTTCTGGTTCACGCTCCCCGTCGCGGAGGGGCTGCCGTGAAGCGAGGGACCGCGGAGCGGCCGTTCGGGATCCTCCTCGTCGAGGACAACCCGGGCGACGTAGACCTCGTGGGCGAGGCGCTGGCGGGCCTCGGCATCCCCACCAAGGTGTCGGTGGCCAGCAGCGGCGTGGAGGCGCTCGAACGACTCAAGCGCGAGCGGGGCGCCCAGGGCGAGCTCCGGCCGGACCTCATCTTCCTCGACCTGAACGTGCCGAGGAAGGACGGGCGCGAGGTGCTCGCCGAGCTGAAGGCCGACCCGGAGCTCAAGCTCATCCCCGTCGTCGTGCTGACGTCCTCGGAGGCGGAGCGGGACCTCCGCCAGGCCTACGGCCTGCACGCGAACTGCCTCGTCACGAAGCCCGTCGACCTCGAGGAGTTCCTGACCTGCGTCCAGACCACGGCGCGGTTCTGGCTGTCCATCGCGAAGATCCCGAACCCGGGGGCGACGTGACCGAGCGCGCCCACCGGGACGCCGCCGCCCCCGCCGCGGCGCAGCCCGCGGCGCTCGACGCCCGGTGCGTCGGGCTGCCGCGTCGGGTCCTCCTCGTGGAGGACAATCCCGGCGACGCCGATCTCGTGCAGATCGCCCTCTCCGAGGAGCCGGCCGGGTACGCGGTGCACCGCGTGGAGCGGCTCGGCGACGCGCTCGCCTACCTGTCGACGGGCGACGTGGATGCGGTGCTGCTGGACCTGGGACTGCCCGACTCGGCGGGCCTGGACGGCGTCGACCGGATCCGGGCGGCGGTTCCGGACCTGCCGGTCATCATCCTGACGGGGAGCTACAGCGTCGGGGTCGATGCGGTCCGGTCCGGCGTCCAGGACTACGTGCTGAAGCACGACCTCGAGCCGCGGCATCTCCGGCGCGCCCTCGAGTACGCCATCGAGCGCAACGCGCACAGCCAGCGCGCCCGGGAGCTCGTGCGGGAGCGCGCGGCGCACGCCGCGACGCAGGCTGCCGCGAAGGCGCTGGAGGAGGCCAACGAGCGGCTCGCCGTCGCCACGCGGGAGGCGCGCGAGGCCCTCGACCGGGAGGCCGCGGCACGGGCCCAGGCGGAGCACCGCAAGGAGGAGATCGAGGCGCTGTTCGCGTCGCTCACCGATCCCGTCCTCGTCTACGGCGAAGGCCGCCACATCGAGTCGACCAACCCGGCGGCGATGCAGTTCTTCGGCGCGGACGTACGCGGCCTCGGTCCCGCCGAGTTCATCGAGCGCTGCGACGTCCGATCGGGCGACGGCGCGAAGCTGACCGCGGCGTCCCTCGCGGCCTCGCGGGCGCTCGACGGCGAGATCGTGGTCGGAGACAAGCTCCGCATCCGCACGCCCGGTGGAGAGCGGGTGACGCTCGTGTCCGCCTCGCCGCTGTGGCGGGGCGACGTGGTTCGCGGGGCGACCTGCGTCTACCGCGACGTGACCGGGCTGGATCGGGCCGAGCAGGCGCTGCGGGAGAACGACGATCGCAAGAACCACTTCCTGGCGATGCTCTCCCACGAGCTGCGGAACCCGCTCGCCCCCATCCGCAACAGCCTGTACATCCTCGGGCGGGCCGAGCCGGGCGGCGAGCAGTCCCGCCGGGCGCGCGTCGTCATCGATCGGCAGGTCCACCACCTGACGCGCCTCGTCGACGATCTGCTCGACGTCACGCGGATCTCCCGCGGAAAGATCACGCTGCAGCGCGAGAGGTTCGACCTCTGTGCGCTGGCGCGCCAGGTCGCGGACGATCACCGGTCGGTCTTCGCCGACCGCGGCATCGGGCTCGAGGTCGCCGCCGACGGGGCGCCGCTCCCCGTGAGCGGCGATCCCACTCGCATCGCCCAGGTCGTCGGGAACCTCCTGAACAACGCCGCCAAGTTCACGCCGCGAGGCGGACGCGCCGCGCTCTCCGTCGAGAGGGCAGGCGGGGACTTCGCGGCGATCCGCGTGCGGGACACCGGGCAGGGCATCGCCTCCGCGACGCTGCGACACGTCTTCGAGCCCTTCGTGCAGGGAGATCGGTCGCTGGACCGGACGCACGGAGGTCTCGGCCTGGGGCTCGCGCTCGTGAAGGGCCTCGCGGAGCTGCACGGCGGAGACGTGACCGCCCGGAGCGAGGGCCCCGGCATGGGCGCGGAATTCGTGGTCCGGCTGCCGCTGGACGGGGCGGGCGAATCACGCCCGAGCGAGGGACCCGCGCCCGGCGCGACGGTGCACGCTTGCCGGATCCTCGTCATCGAGGACAACGCCGACGCGGCCGAGAGCCAGAAGGAGGTCCTGGAGCTCGGCGGACACACGGTCGAGGTGGCGTGCTGCGGGCCGGAGGGCCTCGCCAAGGCCCGCACCTTCCGCCCGGACGTCGTCCTCTGCGACATCGGGCTGCCCGCGATGGACGGGTTCGCGGTCGCGAGGGCGATCCGTGCCGATCCCGCCCTGCGCTCGATGGCGCTCGTCGCGGTGAGCGGCTATGCGGCTCCGGCGGACCTCGAGAGGGCGACCGATGCCGGTTTCGATCGCCACCTCACGAAGCCGGTCGGTAGGGACGAGCTCGAACGGGTCATGCGCGAGGTGCTGGGAGAGCGCAGCGCGCGAGGCGCGCGGGCGACGTAGCCGCCCCGCCGCCTCGATCTCGAAGCGGGTCCGCTCCGGGCGATCTCCTGGTCCGTCATGTCCCGTCCCTCCCGGGCGAATCTAGGGATGGCTCGCCGAGGCGGTCTCCCAGATCCGCCGCGAGACCATGCGCTCCATCCACTCGAGGTGATGGCGCTCGTCGTGCGCCAGCGGCTCGAGCAGCTCGCGCAGCCCGCGCGGGAACGGCCGAAGGAGCGCCTTCGCGTAGACGGTGTTCGTGAGCTGCTCGTTCGCGCGCATCCCCGTGATCACGTCCTCGAGGCCGAGGGGACGCCGCGGCGGCGTGAGGGCGCCGATGAGGACGCCCTTCACGTCCGGTTTCGCGTCGGGCGCCACGCGGCCGAGCTGCACGATGGTCTCGAGGAGCACGAGCACGTGCCGCTGGTGCTCGAGCGCGAAGAGGCGCAGCTCCGTCTGGATCGGGCCGCCGCCCGCGAAGGCGACGGCGTTGCAATAGGCATGCGCGGCATCGACCTCGAGCGAGTAGAGGCGGCCCAGCTCGGCCGAGGCGTCGAACGAAGGCATGCGAACCCTCCCGCCGGAAAAGCTGCACCTCCGGCGGTCGCATTCCCACCTCCTCGTTTGCGGCAGGCGCCCGCCCGGTGCACCCTGTACCCCATGCACACGGTCGCCGAGATCGAGGTCGTCGAGGACTACACCGCGCGGGCCCGCTGCGACGAGGGCTTCCTGCGCATCCGGCGCCTGCGCGCCCGCAACCGGCGGGCCGATGGGTCGCGCTCCCGCGAGTACCCCATCGACGTCATCGACCGGCCCACGCTCGACGCCGTCGCGGTCTGCCTGTGGGCGCGAACGCCTCGCGGGGTCGAGGTCCTCACCCGGCGAGGGCTGCGCCCCGCCGCCTACTTCCGCCGCGGGAAGTCCCCGGCGCTCCCCGAGCCGGAGTACCTGCTCGTGGAGGAGATCGTCGCCGGCGTGCTGGAGCCGGGCGAGCGAGGGCTCGACGCCCTCCGCCGGCGCGGAGCCGACGAGGCGCGCGAGGAGGCGGGCATCGTCATCGCGCCGGAGCGGCTGGAGGTCCTCGGCGCGCCGTTCTTTCCCCTGCCGGGCATCGTGTCGGAGAAGATCCACCTCCTCGCCGGCGAGGTCCCGCGCGGCGTCGAGGAGGGGCGGCACCCGGCCCCTCGCGAGGGAGACGGCTCCCCCCTGGAGGAAGGCGCTGTGCTGGAATGGCGGGAGCTCCGCGCGGCGATCCGCGCCTGCGAGTCGGGCGAGATCGAGGACGGCAAGACGGAGCTCGCGCTCCGCAGGCTCGCCGCGCGCACAGGCTGCCCCCCCGCCAGTCTCAACGCAGAGCGTCGTTAATGGACGTTGATTTCGCGCCCGGACGGCTTAACCAATGAGGCCATGACACCCGAGTCGGTAGGGGCCACGCGCCCTCAGCCGGGCCGCGCCGTCGAGCGCCGGGCCGATCCGAAGCCGGAGCTCCTCGCCATGTATCGGGAGATGCTCCTCATCCGGCGCTTCGAGGAGGCGGCGGGACGCGTCTACACCGAGGGCAAGATCGGGGGCTTCTGCCACCTGTACATCGGCCAGGAAGCCGTCGCCATTGGCGTCCGCCGCGCCCTCGATCCGGAGAAGGACTACCTCTTCAACGCCTACCGCGATCACGGCCACGCCCTCGCCTGGGGAATGCCGCCCGGCGTCGTCATGGCCGAGCTCTACGGGAAGGCCACGGGCGCCGTGAAGGGCAAGGGCGGCTCGATGCACCTCTTCGACGCCGCCCGGCACAACTACGGCGGCCACGGCATCGTGGCGGGCCAGATCCCCCTCGCCACGGGCGTCGCGTTCTCGCAGCGCTACCAGAAGAAGGACGGCGTCGTGGTGTGCCTGCTCGGCGACGCGGCCGTGAACAACGGCGCCTTCCACGAGTCGCTCAACATGGCGGCCGTGTGGAAGCTGCCCGCCATCTACATCATCGAGAACAACCGCTACGGCATGGGGACCGCCATCGAGCGGACCTCCTCGATCCCCGAGCTGTGGCGGCGCGCCTCGGCCTACGACATCCGCGGCGAGGCGGTCGACGGCATGGACGTCCTCGCCATGCGCGACGCCGTGGCGCGCGCCGCGGCCGAGTGCCGGCCCCGCGACGGCAAGCCGGTGCTCATCGAGGCCCGGACCTACCGGTATCGCGGCCACTCCATGGCGGACCCGGCCACCTACCGCACGCGCGACGAGGTGGAGCAGGAGAAGCGCCGCGACCCGCTCGACGTGCTCGCCTCCCGGATGAGGTCGAGTGGCATGGACGTCTCGCAGCAGGAGATCGAGAAGCTCGAGGCCGACGTGGCCCGCGAGATCGAGGAGGCCTTGCGCTTCGCGGAGGAGAGCCCGGATCCGGGCCCCGAGTCGATCTGGGAAGACGTGTACGCGTCGCCGGACGATCCGGCGATGCTGCGCGACATCTGACCCACGCTCCTCAGCTCACTGCGGCTTCTCGGTCATCGGGTGCACCCGCGCCGTGTCGAAGGCGCCGCCGGCGGCGTGGCAGGACGCGCAGCTCCCCTCGGCCTGGGCGCCGCCGCTGTGCGTGCACTCGGCCGTGTTGACCGGCACGAGCGTGTTGCACGCGGGCCGCTGGACGTTCGTGTCGAAGCGGACCATGTCGTGGCAGGACGTGCACACGGCGATGGTCCGGCCCACCCGCTGCTCCGCCGGATCTCCCTGCGCGGCCGGATCGCCGACCTTCACGGTGGTGTCCTGCACCTCGGGCCCGACGGCACCGTCTTCGATGGCGAGCGCGGCGAGCACCGCCGGGGTCGCCACCAGGGCGGCACGCAGCATCTTCCCATTCGCCATCGCGTCCTCCCCGCGGCGCTCGCTCGATGCGAGGCCCTTCCTCGTACGGTGCGCGTCGCGGTAGGGGGGCGGCAATCCCGGAGCGGGTCGGGCGCGGGGCCGCCCGGACTGACTGTGGAAACCCTTCCAGGCCGGCGGTAGACTCGCGGACATGACCTTCGCCGCGCTCGCCCTCGGCTTCGCGCTCGCTGCCCTGCCGTACCCCGCGCCCCGGCAGATCCAGCCGACGAACGACACGAAGTGCGACTGGGGCCCGGTCGTCTCGGTGGACGCGAAGAAGGGGGAGATGAAGGTCACCACGCCCGCCGGCGTCGTGACCTACAAGATCGCCCCCGACGCGCAGGTGATCGGCAAGGACGGAAAGCCGTCGGGCGCCGCCTCCGCGCTCGCTCCCGGCACGCGCGTCCGCGTGTACTACGTCCTCGCGGACGGAGCGAAGGTCCAGGAGATCGACCTCGAGTAGCCGGCGAGCTGCCGGCGTGGCCGGGCGTGCGCCCGCCCGCGCACCCCTTCACGGGGGCGGCGTTTTCATTGCGAAACCGGACGGGGTCCCCACAGATTGGGCCCCATGTCCGTGATCTCGTACCGCGACGCCCTCAACCAGGCCATGCGCGAGGAGATGGCTCGCGACGATCGCGTCTTCCTCATGGGGGAGGAGGTCGGCCAGTACAACGGCGCCTACAAGGTCTCGCAGGGACTCCTGAAGGAGTTCGGGCCGTGGCGCGTGGTGGACACGCCCATCGCCGAGCTCGGCTTCGCCGGCATCGGCGTGGGCGCCGCCATGAACGGGCTGCGGCCCATCGTCGAGCTCATGACCTGGAACTTCGCCTTGCTGGCGATGGATCAGATCGTGAACTCGGCGGCCAAGATGCGGCAGATGTCCGGCGGGCAGCTCTCCGTGCCCATCGTCTTCCGCGGCCCCCAGGGCGCCGCGCACCAGCTCGCGGCGCAGCACTCCCAGGTCTTCGAGAACCAGTACGCCAACGTCCCGGGCCTCAAGGTGGCGGTGCCCGCCACGCCGCGCGACGCGAAGGGCCTCCTCAAGACGGCCATCCGCGACGACAACCCGGTGGTCTTCATGGAGTCGGAGATCCTGTACGGCTCGAAGGGCGAGGTCGAGGAGGGCGAGATCCTCATCCCCTTCGGCGAGGCCGAGATCGTCCGGCAGGGCCGCGACGTGACCCTCGTCGCCTGGCAGAAGGCGCGCTTCGCGGCGCTCGCCGCGGCGGACGAGCTGGCGCAGGAGGGGATCGAGGCGGAGGTGATCGATCCGCGCACGCTCCGGCCGTTCGATCTCGAGGCCGTGCTCGCCTCGGTGGCGCGGACGAACCGCTGCGTCATCGTCGAGGAGGGTTGGCCGTGGATGGGGTCCGGCGCCCAGGTGGCGGACTCGATCCAGCGGCACGGCTTCGACGACCTCGACGCGCCCGTGATCCGCGTGACCGGCGCCGACGTGCCCATGCCCTACGCGAAACCGCTCGAGAACGTCGTGCTGCCGTCGGCGGAGCGCGTGAAGGAAGCGGTCCGAAAGGTCACCTACCGCGACTAGGGGGCCCGGATGGCGAAGCCCATCAAGATGCCGAAGCTCTCGGATCAGATGACCGAGGGCAAGATCGCCGAGTGGATGAAGAAGGAGGGCGACGAGGTCAAGGCCGGCGACGTGGTGGCGCAGGTCGAGACGGAGAAGGCGACCCTCGACGTGGAGGCGTTCGAGTCCGGCGTCCTCCTCGGCATCGTGGTGAAGGCGGGCGAGAGCGCGCCGGTGGGAAGGCCCATCGCCTGGCTCGGCGCGCGAGGCGAGAAGGTGCCGGAGGCCGAGGCGGCTCCGGCCGAGGG
>DATDDC010000485.1:0-6500 GCA_036523995.1 Anaeromyxobacter sp. | reverse complement strand
GTCGTGCCGCGAGTCGCCGACGAGGAGCGCGCGGGAGGGCACCTCCCCGAGCCTCGACAGCGCGAGCAGCACCGGCTCCGGGTGCGGCTTCGCGTTCGCGCACGAGTCCGCGCCGACGACCGCTCGCACGAGCGGGAGGAGACCGATGTGGCGGAGCGTGCGGTAGGCGCCCTGCTCCGCCTTCGCCGTGACGATGCCGATGGGATGGCCGCGCCCGGCGAGCTCCTCCACCGCCTCCCGGGCGCCCGGAAAGCAGCGCGTCTCCTCGTCGTGGTGGGCCCGCCAGTACTCGCGGTAGCGGTCGAAGAGCGGCTGTTCGTCCTCGGCCCTTCGAGCGAAGTACGCGAGCTGCGCCCGGAGCGGCGTGCCGATTCCGGCGATCCACTCGGCGTCCGTGGGGCACCGGCCGTAGCCCTCGAACGTGTGCCGGACGGCCGCCAGGATGAACGGGATCGTGTCGACGAGCGTGCCGTCGAGGTCGAAGAGGACCGGGATCGGGGACGAGGGGCTCAAGGGCGGCGGATGATAATCGAACGCGGCCGGAGAGCGAGCCGTTCGACGGCGGCCGCGTGACGCCGGGAGAAATTCCGTTCGCGCACCGAGGGGCTGCGCGATCCATCCTACAGTCACCCACCCGGCGGGCCAATCGGGCGTTTTCCTGCGCGCCACCCCTACGAAGATCGGGCAACCGGGGGCCTCTCGACGCATCCATCGGGGTGGAGGTGCCGCCTTGTCCATCCGAGCCACCCTGAGACCCCTCGGCGCAGTCGCGCTCTACCTCGTCCTCGTCGCCGCCGCGGCGATCGCCTGCGCGGCGAATCGCTCGCACGAGCCCTTCTCCTTCGTCGGCGTCGACGAGGTGCAGCGCATGCTCTCGCAGCCCGACGTCGTCGTCATCGACGCGAACCCCAAGGAAGTCTTCGACAAGAACCATCTCCCCGGCGCGCGCTACTACAAGTCGGCGCCGTTCGCGGAGGTGCTCCCCGCGGACAAGGCGACGCGCCTCGTCTTCTACTGCGCGAGCCCGAGTTGAGGGGCGAGCCACGACGCCGCCCGTGAGGCGGCGAAGCTCGGGTACGAGAAGCTCTACGTCATGCCCGACGGCATCAAGGGCTGGATGAAGGCGGGAAAGCCGGTCGTGGCGAGCGCGCAGTAGCCGCCGATCGGCGAGCCATCACCGCGGCGTCTCGCTCCGCCGAGCGGGTCGCGAAGGCCTCGCTTCCTCGCGCCTGCCATGGGCGCGCGTGGGCGTAGACTCGCCTCGTGGAGCGCGGCATCGACATCCTCCTCGGCGCCTGGGCGCTCGTGGACCTGCTCCAGCTCCCGCTCATCGCGGCGGTGCTCCTGGCCTGGCGCCTCACCCGGACGTTCGGCCGCGCCTGGAAGGCGACCGCGGTGGCCTTCGGCGGTTACGCCGCCTGGACCATCGCGACCGCGCGGCTCGTCCCGTTCGCGCCGAGCGGGTTCCTCCTCCTCGTCATCGGGACGTTCCTCGCGCCCTGGCGCGGGGCGACGCCCGAGAGCGCCTGGATCGTGGGGAGCGCGGTGGCGATCGTGATCTTCTGGGTCGTGCCCGTGGCGATCGTGTGGTCGGCCCGGCGAAGGCCGCCGCCCTCGCGAGGCTCCCCGGCGCCGTGACGGGGGGCGCGGCGCCGCCTCCCCGGAGACGAGAACGCCCGCAGCGCGGGCGCTCCCCGGATTCCGTCGAGCGACTCGGCCGTCAGGTCGGGTTCGGCACGTCGATGTGCAGCTCGACGCGGCGGTTCTTGGAGCGGCCGTCCGCCGACGCGTTGTCGGCGACGGGCTTCGTCTCGCCGAAGCCGACGACCGTGATCTGGCCCTCCTGGACGCCGCGCGAGACGAGCACGGTCTTCACGGCGGCTGCGCGCCGCTCCGAGAGCGCCTGGTTGTGCTTCGCGTCGCCCACCGAGTCGGTGTGCCCCTCGATGCGGACGCGGTCGTCCGAGTACTTCGCGATGATGTCGCCGACCTTGGAGAGCTCGCTGACGCCCTCCGACTTCACGCCGTCGCTGCCCGTGTCGAAGAGGATGTCGTTCTTCATCTGGACGAGCAGCCCGTTCTCCGTCTTCTTCACCTGCGCCACGCGCTCGAGCTCCTTGCGCTGCTTGTCGAGGTAGAGGCCGACGGAGCCGCCCGCGAGGGCGCCCACGCCGAGGCCGATGAGCGCGCCCTTCTTGCCGCCGACGAGCGCGCCGATGCCGGCACCGGCCGCGCCGCCGACGCCCGCGCCGATGGCGGTGTCACGCCCCGCCGTCGCGCAGCTCGAGACGAGCAGCGCCGCGAGGATCGTTGCGGTGAGAGTCCGTGTGTTCCGAGTCATTACAAGCGCCTCCTGAGAGAGAAGCGGGACGAGCCCCGCGTTGCGCCGCTCATCTAGCGCATGTGGCGATCAAACGCCAACGGGCCACGCAGGCGAGCGTCCGCTCGGGGCGCCCGGGCGAGGGGGCGCCTTGTCGCACGGGCAGTCACGGCTCGACCGTGGCGATGGCACCCGGACGCTCACACGGCCCCTCGACGACCTCGAACGCCGGTCTCTTCGCCGAGGGGGACCTCCCGGGCCCGAGGGACGTTCGGCGACTTCCCTCGTGGCCCGGTCGGTCCCCTCTCCCGATCCCTCCGGTGTCAGCTCTCGCGGCCTCTCTTCTCGAGGCCCGGAGGACCGCCGTGCGGGTGGTGCTTCCAGTGGCCCCGCGGCACCGTCACCACCTCGCGCGGCACGTACCGCACGTCGACGACGGCGAAGGGACCGCGGTAGCTGCTCGCCTGGTACCAGTAACCATCCGAGTACAGGTACCAGATCGCCCCGAACCGGAACATGTCGTACTGGACCGACGGATCGGTCACCACGTACACGCCCGTGCCCGCCGGCGCGACTGCGGGCTCCTCCACCAGCACGGCGCGGGGTGGAGGCGGAGCGGCTGCGACACCCGTAGTGAACCCCATGTAGGTCTGGCCCGGGACGACGCAGGATGCGCACAGCAGGGCCGGCAAGGCCCAGCGGATCGCTTTTCGAGTCATGTCATCCTCCTAGGGATCGCCTACATCGCCTTCGTGAACGGCCTGAAGCCGAACTTCTGGCCGCCCACGCTGGCCTCGGCCATGAGGCCGGCCTTGGCCAGGGTGAAGACGGCGACGCCTCGCGCGTACCTGGCGTTCGCCGACGCCCCGGCGCTCACGGCGACGGCGCTCACCTGCGCCGCCATGGCGTACTGGCCCTTCTTGAAGCTCGCGAGCGCGTCCTCGTTCTCGAAGAACACGATCTCGGAGTAGGCCTGACCGCCCAGCTGCGCGCCGATGGTCACCTGGGTGAGGGTGGACCGGCCGGTGGGCTTGCCGTGCTCGAACAGCACGCCTCGCCCGTAGGCGCCGCCGATGCCGGCGGCGCCCTTCCCCACGCTGGGGAAGATCGCGTAGCCGACCGCGCTGTTGAAGAACCGCGCGAGGCTCGGGTCGGCCCGCTCGAAGGCCGCGAAGGTCGCTTCCGCGTCCTTCACGAGGCCGTGGCTCGCGGCGGCCTGTGGAGCGGACTTCCCGCTACCCGTGGCCGTCGGCTCGCCGGCGAGGCTCGAAGCAGCAGCGACGCCGACCGCGAGAGCGGCCAGCGCGCCCGCCATCGTCTTCATCTGCTTCTTCATGTGCTTCTCCTTTCTTCGAGCGGGTCCGTGCCCGCTTCACCTACCGTGGAGAGATCGTCCATCGACGTTCGACCGGGCCGGGAGCGGGCTCGATCTCTCCATGTTGCCGGCAACCCGGGATCGCCCCGCTCTCTTCCCCGCCTTTGTCCTCATCGGGGAGTGAGCGGCTTTTCCCAGCGTCCAGGCGGCGGGTTTCCGAGGCGGCGGAACACCCACATCCGTTCCGGACAGGTTCACCCGGAGGTGGAGAACCGGCCGGATCGCCATCCGCTCGGGACGCCGGTGATCAGGATCGCGATCGACCGGACGCAGCAGGAGGGCCCGGGGCCGTCGAGGTGGAGATCACTGCAGGTAAACCGAGCGGAAGCCGCGGGAGGCGCGCCGGCTCACTTCGCGGCCTCGACGATGGTGAGCGACTTCGGCGGCGTGCGCAGCGGCTCGCCCTCGACGAGCAGCAAGCCGTCCACGACGTACTCGCCCGGCCCGACCGGCCTTCCGTCGTTCGTTCGCTGGTCCCATGTCGTCTCCACCTCCAGCCGCTCGCCGGGCGCGAGCGGACGAAGGTGCACGATGGCGGGGATGATCTCGCCCTCGAGCCGCCGCCAGACCACCCCGCCGGCGGCTCGCTCGATCACGACGTCGAAGGTGGTGGTGCGACCTCGCAGGTAGACATCGAGCGCGCGCTGCGTGACGTTCTGCGCACGCAGCCGCACCCGCACCGGCTCGCCCGCGCGCGCGCGCGGCTCGAGCAGCAGCTCGAGGCGGATCGAGTCCTGCCCGGCGGCGGTCACGCCGGAACCTCCGCGACCGTCCGGACCGGGGGCGCCGGGTGGCTCGGCACGGCATGCGAGCCCGAGCGCCGCGGCGCTCGCGAGGACGAGGAGGTGCACGGGATGGCCAGGCCACCGAGGATGCGGCACCGGGGCGAGCGAGCCCGCCCGCCCCGGCGCGCGAGGTATCGCCTACTGCGTCGCCACCAGCGCGCCCAGCTCGTCCTCCACCTGCTTGAGCGGGCTGAACACGAACTGCGTGCCGGTGCCGTTGCCGCCCCACAGGATCCCCACGAGCTGGACGCTCGTGCCGGCGGTGATGCTGAACACGCCCGAGCCGCTGTCGCCGCCCTGGACGACGACGGCGCCGTTCGGGTTCTCGACGAACGTCTGGCAGAGCTGAGTGATGTTGGTGCCGGAGACGTTCGTGTCCACGCACGTCGCGGTCACGTTCCCCTGCGTCCAGCCCGTCGTGCGGCCCACCTTGTTGACGGTCAAGCCGATCGGGAAATGCGAGGTGGTGTTGTCCTGCGAGGTGACCGAGAAGGTGCCGGTCACCGTCAGGCTTCCGTTGTTCGGCCCGGAGGTCTGCGCGATCGAGCCGCGGGTGGAGGCCACGTTCCCGCTGTAGAGCGCGCGAGAGCTGTCGCTGGAGCGGCACTTGCGGCCGCGCGGGCACGCGCCGCCCCGGAAGTAGGTCGGATCCTCGACCTCCGTCGCGATGACCGTCGGATCGACGGTGCTGGTCGGCTGGAAGTACTGCGTGCCCTCGACGCCGCCCTGCTTGTTCGTGCAATGCGAGGCGGTGACGAACGAGCGCTCGACGCCGTCGTCGGCGTTGAAGCCGAGCGAGCAGAGGAAGTTGCCGAAGTGGATCTGGACACCGTTGATCGTCGGGCGCCATCGATCGCGGAGCGTGACGACCTGGTAGATGGGCTCGGCCTCCCGGATCGTGAACGCGGACTCCGGGATGCCGAGGTGCGCGAGGGCGGTGCGCACGCCGTGGATCGCGGCCGCGTTCTCGACGCCGAAGACGAGCCGGCCCGCGGCCTCGTCGTGGTACGCGAAGACCGTATCCGGGAGCGCGAGCACCTCCGGAGAGGCCTGCGCGAACCAGCGGGCGAGCAGCGCGTGGCTGTTCGGCGTCGCGGCCTGGACGTCCTGGCTGGTGCTCTGCTCCTCCGGTGCGCCGGAGCATCCGGCCATGGAAGCGATGAGGATGAACAGACTGAGTGCACGATGCTCGAAGCGCATGCGTCACCTCACGGCTGGAGTTTCGTGAAGCGCTGATGCAGGTCGGGGCGAGACCCCGAGTGCGCATCCTCGCGACAAGCGTCGAGCGCCGTCAATCGATGGCCCCGAACGAGACCGGGCACGTCGGGACGGGTCCGCGCTCACCGGCCTCGTCGGCGGCGCGCCCGCCACTCTTCGGCCGTGATCTCCCACAGCTCCGCCGGGAGGCGCCCCGACACGAAATCGCGCTCCTCGGTGCCGACGAGCCGCATCCCCTCGCGGAGCGAGATCCGGCGCGAGGGCTCGTTGGCCGCCGCCTTGCCCACGCGCAGCGCCGGGAAGCCGAGGACCTCGAACCAGAGCTCGTTCACCGCCGCGCAGGCCTCCGTGGCGAGGCCGCGCCGCTGCCACGGCAGCCCGATCCAGAACCCCCGGTTCTCGCGCTCCCCGCGCCTCAGCGAGATGGAGCCGACGAGCTGGTCCGGCGCCTCGTGGAGCCGCAGCGACCAGTGCCATGCCTCGCCCCGCTCCATCGCCGGGAGCGCCACGTCGCGGTAGTAGGTGAGCGCGCCGTCCGGCGGGTACGGCCAGGGGACGACGGCCTTCATGTACCGGACGATCTCCCAGCGCGGGAAGAGGAGCTGGGCCTGGGCGGCGTCGGCCAGCTCGAGCGGGCGAAGCAGGAGGCGCGGGGTGGTCAGGGTGGGGATCACTTCGGCAGTGCTCTCTTAACGAAGCTTCCCTCAGCTGTCCTACGGAGTGCTGAAGGCGTTTCCGGACCAGGGCCGTCGCGGTGCGCAGGAGGCCGTAGGGCAATTAACTCATCGTGCGTTTCACCCGG
>DATDDC010000484.1:0-8525 GCA_036523995.1 Anaeromyxobacter sp. | reverse complement strand
CACCTCGGGGCTCTCCTCGCGGCCGAGGGCCGAGGCGAGGAGCGGCGCCGCCGCGCGGGAGCCGAGGGCCTCGAGCGCCCGCACGGCGCGCACGCGGCGGCCGGCGTCGGGCGAGGCGAGGTCGTCCATGGAGCGCTCGTAGAGGGCGCGATCGGCGCGCGTGGAGAGGAGCTCCTTCAGCCGGCCCGCGTCACGGGAGGTGAAGCCGACGCGCCCGGCGGCCTCGAAGCGCGTGGCGAGATCGGAGACCGTCGCCGGGCCCCTGGCCGAGGTCCTCTCCCCTGCCCGCGCCGCGGAGAGGGAGGCCGGCGCGACCGGCGCAGGGGAGAGCTCCCGCGCGGCCCCGCTGATGCCCGTGAACCCCGCGGCCTCGGCCTCGGCGCGGAACGCCCGCAGGGTCTCGATCTCGGCGCGCAGCTCGGCGATGAAGCCGGCGAGGTCGGCGCCGCCCTCCTCGGGCGCGGGCTCGCCGGACGACGCCGCGGCGCCGGAGACGCGGGCGCGATCGACGAGCCCGCCGAGGAGCCGCTCGCGCTCGGCCTCGAGGAGGCGCACGCGATCGTGGAGCTCACCGGCGCGGCGATCGGCCTCGGCGTGCTCGCCCTTCTCTCCCGAGAGGGCCTGCTCGAGGAGGAGGGCGCGGCGCTCCGCCTTCGCGGCGTCGCCCCTGGCGCGGCCGGTGGCGTCGTTCGCGGCGGCGAGCTCCGCCTCGAGCTGGGAGACGCGGCACTCGAAGAAGACGATCTTCTCGAGCGCGCTCCGGAGGAGACCCTCCGGATCGATCGCCGTCCTCGCGCCGCCCGACCCGCCGTCCATCCCGCCCGCCCGCCTGTCGCCCGTGGAGATCCCGCCTGATCATGGGATCTTGCGACGATATCGGAGACTACGATACCGGGATCCGCGAGGCAAATAATTGACAGGGCCGCGCGGCCCGGCCGGGCGGAGGCTCAGCCTCCGCCGGGTCCGCCCGGGTGGCAGTGGAGGCAGCCGTGGCCGCTCCCGACCGGCCAGCTCCGCGGATCCGTGGCGAAGTCGCCGGCGAACGGCTTGTCGAGCCGATAGGCGTCGTGACAGATGGTGCACAGCGCCCCGTGGTGTGGAGGCGCCCCCTGGAAGCCGGAGGGGTGGGCCGCGGTGAGGCTCACCTGCGCGTCCCCGTGGCAGCGGAGGCACGCGTCGCTCGAGAGGGTGAACTCGCCCACCACGATGGCCGGGTCGCTCGTGTCCGTCGTGTGGCGCGTGGCGAGGGCGGCCTCGCGGGCGGCGTGGCAGGCGGCGCACCGGAAGCCGGCCGGGGCGGGGCTCACGAAGGTCGAGTGGCACTCCTCGCAGCTCACCGTCGTGTGCTTCGTCCCGGCCGCGATCGGAAAGAACCGGACGTGGTTCTCGGGCCGGAGCACGCCCTGCGGACCGTGGCACACGTTGCACGAGCCCCGGGTCACCGGCTCCTCCATGCACGACGTGACGCCGTGGCGCTCCACGCACACGGTCAGCGGAAACGCCACCGGCTCGGCGGTGTAGAAGTTTCCGGCGCGGTTCGTGCGAAGGCCGAAGCTCTGGCCCTCCGCGTCGGTGATGCGGACCTCCGCGCCACGGAGGCCCGCGTCGCCCGGAGCGCTCGGCTCGTCGTAGATCGTCCCCGCGACCGTCCAGCGCCGGGCCCTCCCCCGGCCGTCGTGGCACGAGAGGCAGTCGTCGCCCGGCCGCATGAGCGGGCCCTCCGCGGGGAGGCAGGCGAGGACGGCCAGCGCGGCCGTTCCGAGGCGCGCTCGAGCCCGGGCCATGGCGAGCTCAGCTCTTCCCCTCGCGCAGCGCGAGGTCGACCTCGATGCGGCAGGCATCGTCGATCTTCACGAAGAGGAGCGACGGCCGCTCGATCCCGAACGCGTCGAGGCTCACGGTGAAGCTCCCGCGCGCCCTCGCGGTCCCGTCGGGCGAGAGCTGGATCTGGAGGGGGACCACGACGCTCTTCCGGACGCCGTGCAGCTCCACCTCGCCCTCCATCCGCGTCTCCACGGTGAGGGCTCGAGCCGCGGCGGGCAGCTCGGCGCCGAGCCGCATCGCCCCCTTCAAGACGACGAAGGGATGGCGGGCGGCGTCGACCGCCTCGCGCATGTTCGAGTCGCGGTTCCGGTCGCCCGAGTCGAAGGACGCCATGGGGATGCGGACCATGGCGATGGCCTGTCCGTCCGGCCTCAGCACGGCCTTGCCCTCGATGGTCGAGGACGTCCCGGTGACGCTGTGGAACTTGTGAACGACGTGGTAGCGCACCGTGCTCGTCGCCGGGTCGACGGCGTAGGTCTTCCCCTCGGAGGAGGCGGCGGCGAGCAGGAGCGCGAGAAGGGTGGCGGCCATGGCTCAGAAGACGATGGCGCCGACGCCCGTCAGGACGGCGGCGAGCGTGGCATAGCCGACGGCGAGGTGGACGGTCGCGAGGCGCTCCTGATCGAGGCGGCCCACGCGCTCGCGCGTCTGGATCCCGAGGACCGCCTGGGTGGCCATCCCGGCCGCCGCCGTGAACATCGCGATGCGGTGGACCATGACGCGATCCAGCCTCTTGGGCGTCTTCGCGGACGGGGCGAGGAGGGCGAGGGCGCCGTTCACGGCGAACACCCCGAGCGTCGTGTACGCGAGCGCCTGGTGCGAGAGCTTGTACCGTCCCGTGTCCGGCCCGGCGGGGAAGCGATCCGAGTAGTTGAGCTGCCCGACGGCCGTGGTCGCGAGCTGCAGGCCGAGGAGGCCGAGCCCGATCCCCTGGTGGACGCCCAGCATCTTGCGGCGCAGGCGGAGCGACCCGGAGTCCGCGGGCTCGGGCGGCGGCTTCGCCGCGCCGAGGAGATCGAAGTCGAGGGAGGGCTTCTCGTCGCCGCGAGGACGTTCCGCCTCCCCGCTCCCGGCGGAAGGTTCGCCGCGCTCCTCCGCCGCGAGGACGCGCCCCGCGAGGCCGAGGCGAATGGGCGAGAGCTCCGGCGGCGGGAGGCGGAGCTCGTGCGGATGCGCGCGGGCGGCGCCGGGCGCGCCGAGCGCCCAGGCGACCGCCAGCGCCAGCGCGCACGCCCGGGGGCGGCCGACGGCGCCGAGCTCGACTGCATCTTCCATCGCCCCTCCTCCGCCTCCGGGCGCGTCCGCCTCCGCCCCCGCCGACAGGCCGGTAGGTACTCGCCAGGCGCCGCCGCGCAACCCGTACGAGGGGTCGTATCGCGGGCCGTCACCGTATCCGTGGCCGATACGCCCCGCCGCCTCGGCTCGAGCCATCACATCCCCGACGTCTCCGCTGCGGAGGTCGCGGTCGCCGTCTTCTGGTCCGGAGCGGCCGGCGCGATCGGCGGCTTGATGGCGAGGAGGTGGACCTCGAAGACGAGGGTCTCGTTCGGCCCGATCCGGCTCCTGCGCCCACCCCCGCGCGCCCCGTAGCCGAGCTCGGACGGGATGAAGATCTGCCACTTCGAGCCCACCGGCATGAGCTTCAGGGCCTCCCGCCAGCCGGGGATGACGCGCGTGAGCCTGAACGTGGCGGGCCTGCCGCGCCGATACGAGCTGTCGAACTCCTTCCCGTCGACGAGCGTGCCGCGGTAGTGGCACTCGACGGTGTCGGCCTCGGCCGGCGTCTTGCCTTCACCACGCGTCAGGATCCTGTACTGGAGCCCGCTCCGTAGCGTCACCACGCCCTCCTTCTTGCCGTTCTCGGCGAGGAAGGCCTGTCCCGCTGCCTTCCTGCTCTCGACGGCCCTGGCGGCCTCCGCCTGCTTCCGCTTGAGCTCGCCCACGACGCCGCTCATCGCCTGGCGCATCTCGTCCTCGCTCAGGAGGAGCTTCCGGCCCGCCAGCGCGTCCTCGAGCCCCCGCGCGAAGACCTGCACGTCGACGTCCACGCCCTGTCGCTGGATGGTCTTCGCCACCGCGACCGCCATCGCGTAGCTCACCCTGTCCTTCTGCGTCTCGAGGGGAGCCTTCTCCCCCGCGCTCGCCTGGAGCGCCAGGAGCCCGATTCCGATGACCATCATCCGCGCCGCTCTCATGTGCCGCCTCGCAGTCGTTTCGTGGCTGGGAAAGGTTCGCCGGCGCCGCTCAGCGGGACAGGGCGACCGCCTCGCTTCGAGGGTTCAGTGGAAAAGGCATTCGCATGCGCTCCGGCCCCGCCGTGCGCGCGGGCTCTTGCCGCGCGGTGGGCGCGGGCAGGGCGCGGCCCTTCAGGACGGTCCGCGCGCAGGAAACCATCGCTTCGCTCGCCCCGCCCCATTCCCGCACCTGCACGTCCTCGATCCGCACCTCGCCCCCGAGCACCTCCAGCTCGAGCACGAGGACCGCCGGCCTGGCGCGCGGGATGGGGCCCGGCGCCGCGGTCCCGCCGAAACCGCCCGTTCGATCGGCGCAGCGAGCGAGCCGCGACTGGACCGGCGCGGCGAGGAGCGCCTTTCGGACGATCTTGCGGATCACCCGGCTCGCCATCGGCGCCGACGAGGGACTCTCGGCGGGCGCGTTCCAGCTGCTGGCGCGGAGCTTCATGGGGCCCACGCCCGCTGCAGCGCGCGGAGGAGGCGGCATCGCGACCGGCGCCGCCGGCGGCAGCAGGGCTTCGGCGCCCGGCGCGTCCGGTGCCGAGGCGGCGGGGCCGGCTCCGCCGGACAGGAGGAGCACGAGCGTGACGCTGACGCCGAACAGGATGGCGACGGCGACGCCGCCGGCGAGGAACGTGCGCTTCATCTCGAGACCTCCGTGCCTTCGCGCCACCGTTCACTGGGAGATGCTCACCTGCCGGATCCCGTTCACCTCGACGGCCTTCACGGTGAGCTTCCGGGAAGAGCCGCCCGCGCTCACCGTCACGACGGTCTCCCCGGCGCGCTTGGCGGTGATCTTGACCTGCTCGCCCCGGGTGGGCGTGATCGCCACCGTCTCGGGATCCGAGGTCGTCCACTGCACGTCGATCCGGAGCGGCCTTCCGGCCGAGTCGATGGCCGAGGCCCTCGCCTCCACGGTGTCCTGGGCGCCGGCGCCGCGATACGTCGGCGGCGAGACCCACCGCTCCCCGCCGTAGGTCGGCCCGCTGAGCCGCGGGTCGAGCTTGAAGCTGACCTGGATGCTGGGCTTGGCCGTGGGCGCGCCCCGTTCCTGGCCGGCGAGCGGGGCCGCCAGCGTCGAGGTCGCGACGACGACAAAGAGGACTGCGAGAGGGCTTCGCATGGCTCTTCTCCTGGGAGCCCTGCTCATCCCCGCGCCGGAGCGCGAGGATGAGCAGGGGCGGGACCGACGAGTGGGAGGGCTCGCCGGCTAGTGGCAGTACTGGCTGACGGTGGGGACCCCGTTGTTGTCGGGGTGGGACCCCTCGTAGTCACAGTACCTGGAGCCGGGCTGGGCGTCGGCGCCCGTGACCCGCACCTTGGTGACGTTCATGAACGACGGCTCGGGCCCGGTGTTGAGCGAGTCGACGCCGTCGAACGCGGGCCGGCCGCCGGCTCCCACCGCCTTCACGTCGACGAAGCGGGGATCGCCCAGCAGGGCGGAACGGCCCGTGTTGTCCGGCGCCTCGCCGTCCTGCGGCACGATCACCTGCGGGTGATCGAACGGCGCCTTGTCGAGCCGGTTGCGCTCGTCGGTGAGCTCGAGGAGGAAGTCCACCAGGGCCACCTTCTCCGCCTCGGTGAGGTTCGACTGCACCTCGACGTTCATGTTGACGAGGTTGAAGTCGCGGTGCGCGGCGTTGCTGATGGGGAAGTCGCCGCCCCGGGTGTAGAAGTCCACCACCTGGCGAAGCGTCAGCTTGCCTCCGTTGTGGAAGTAGGGGCCGGTGAGCTCCACGTTGCGGAGCTGGGCCGCCTTGAAGCTGCCCATCCTGCCCACCCGGTTGACGTTGGGCCACGTGCCCATCTGCGCGCTGACGTCGCCGGGCCTGGCGCTGAACCCGCCGAAGTTGAGGACCTCGGCGGCCAGGTTCGCGGGATTGAAGGGCCCCAGGGTGTCCATGAAGCCCTCGATCATCGCCACGTCGGTGAGGGTGTTGACCATGCCTCCGATGGCGCCGCCCGCCTCGTCCAGCTCGGGCGGGAAGTCACCCACCGTGATGTTGTTCGCGAAGGCGCCCAGGTACGGGGGCAGCAGCGGATTGGCCGGCTCGCCATCGAAGCCCGGGTTGATCCAGGGATCCTGCGCCGTCGCCTCGAAGAGGCCGAAGCCCTCGGCCTCGGGATCGAACGTGGGCATCGCGATGCCCGGGGCGGGCGGCTGGGCGAACCCGTTGGCCGGGTCGTCGCCTCCGGGGTTGAACCCGGCACCGCCGAGGTTCTTCATCATCAACGTGGCGAGCGACAGCGGCCAGCCGAAGGCGTCATTGCCGCCGCGGCCGATGTCCTCCGCGATGGGGCGAATGCCGAGGTTGTACATGCCGTTGTCGAGGAAGGCTGCGTCGGCGCCGGTCCACGGGCCGAACGCGGGCAGCCCGGCCGCGGTGGCGCCGGGATAGGCGAGGCCGTCCACCGGGTTGGGCACGATGCTCTGGTCGACGATGCGCCGCTCCACCGCGTCCTGCCCGTTCTCGTTGATCTCCGATTCGAGCAGGAAGCCCGAGATCACGCGGAGCCGGGCCAGGGGCTCGACGACCAGCTCCACGCCGGGCGTGGCGAACTCCGCCACCGCGTCCATGAGGTTGATCTTGGAGGTGAAGGGCATGGTGTGGTCGGTCAGCGTCGGGATGGCGTGGCACTCGCCGCACCGGCCCGTCCTGAAGTTCGGGTTCTTCAGCGACAGGTTGGAGGCGAAGAAGAGGTCCATGCCGAGCAGGGGATCCGGCTGGTTCGACCCGGGAGTGCGGCTTCCGCCGGCCGGGACGAGCGTTCCGCCCGTGCCGCCTTCACCCGTGACGCCCTGGAGCGCCTGGGCGTTCGTGTCCCGCTTGAAGTCGCCGACCTCCGTGAAGCAGTAGTTCGGATCCGCGCCCGGCTGGCCGCAATTGAGCAGGTCGTTCACGAGGCCGGGCTCGCCGGGCTCGCCCAGGGCCAGGAAGGCTCCCGGATTGGCGTCCAGCACCTGGTCGAAGGGGGTGTGATCGGGGACGAGGATCTGCACCCACGCATTGATGGAGAGCCCCCAGAACAGGCTGAAGTTGCCCTCCATCTGCGTGAACTCGTTGGTGTCGGCCGCGGCGGGCGCTCCGCCGGCGATCGAGAGGACGTACCCGTCGAAGGGGTCGGCCGGCGAGTCGACCACGGCGCCGCCCGAGAGCACCGGGATGGCGACGCCGGCGCACTGGTTGGGATGCAGCCACGGTTTACCATCCGTGTAGCAGCCGCTCAGGTGCTGGCCCAGGTTCCGCCAGAGCGCGGGGTAATAGGCCTGGCGGATGAGCCCCGGATAGCTGATGCAGAGCCCCGGCTTGCCGGGCGCGGGCGTTCCGGGGGAGCGGTCCCAGCCATTGAGCCCCGCGCACAGCGAGCCGCCCTGGTTGGAATAGGGGCCGAGCACGCTGTCGTCGAGCGCCACGAGCTGGTTCGCGAGCGGGGTCGCGGTGCCGACGATGACGGGAGAGCCGGCCGCGTCCGTTCCGATGGTCCCCTGCAGCAGCTTCTTGCCGACCTTCGACCAGTTGCGGCCGGCGAAGGACATCTCGAACTCGCTCAGCCCCGGGCCCGTCGCGAGCGAGGCGATGCTGGCGAAGCGGATGACCTGCCGGGTCGCCGTGAGGTTGTTCGATCCCGGGCTCACGAAGACGTGGCGCTGCGGGTCCGCCGCGCCGAACACGCTCCCGCCGTTGAAGTCGTGGCGGGCGCGCCCGTCCCAGAAGTTGTCGAAGTTGAACGCCGCCGCCTGCATGGTGGGCGTGTTGCGCGGCTCCACCCTCCGGAACTGGTTCAGCACGCCCGCCTCGCCCGTCCCCGCCGCGCCGGCGAAGGCCGGGATGGGGTCGCTGAGGCTGGCGATGCAGGCCGCGAAATCCGCAGCCGCGGCGCAGTCGGTCGCCGTGCCGCGCAGGTCCGGCGCCACCGCCCCCCCCAGGGCCGGATTGTTCGGGTCGTTGGGGACGAACGTCCCGATGGGCGCGACGTCCTTGAACAGGCCGAAGTGGACGCCCATGGAGGACACGACGTCGTTGACGTCGCCGGTGGTGTTCGCAGCATCACAGACGGTGACACCTCCCGGAGGCGTGCCGTTCGGGAAGTTGTTCTCCAGCACGCCGGCGTTGACGTTCGCCACGAGCGGCGTCGCGCAGGCCGGGTCGCCGGCGACCTCGGGGTTCGCCAGCTTGTGGAGCGGGAAGTCGGAGAGCTTCAGGGTGTAGTTGGCCGCCTTGCCGCCGGTCGCGATGTCGGTGTCTCCGACCTGCAGCGTGACGTCGCCGCCGATGTGGTTCGGGTTGAGCTGGTTCTTGGTCCGGGTGTCGGTGCCGGTGCCGTTGAAGTGGCACGTGCCGCAGGACTGCACGCCGTCGCTGCCCACCTGCATGTCCCAGAACAGCGCCTTGCCGAGCGCGGTCGCGACCGTTCGGCTCCGGATGTAGTCGTTCTCGTTCGAGTCGATCACGGCGTTCGGGTCGG
>DATDDC010000483.1:0-7343 GCA_036523995.1 Anaeromyxobacter sp. | reverse complement strand
GGCGCCGGACATCACGCTCACAGCGGCGGCGGGGACGTTGGGCATCACGGGAACCGGGTGCCGCTGTGAGCCGGCGGGCGCGGGAGGCGCGGCCCTCGCTACCCGGCCCCGGCGAGCTCGTCCACCGCGGCCTGGATGCGGCGCCGGACCTCGTCCCG
The DNA here is from genome assembly GCA_036523995.1 of Anaeromyxobacter sp. Lineage (GTDB taxonomy): Bacteria > Myxococcota > Myxococcia > Myxococcales > Anaeromyxobacteraceae > Anaeromyxobacter. The sequence continues at coordinate 7,185 of DATDDC010000483.1, read as the reverse complement.
CAGCCGATTCCCGCCGTCCGAGCCGTACGCCGCCGAGTCCACCGGCTCGAGCAGGCGCGCGGTGGCGCGGCAGGGGTTCACCCACGGTCCACCCTTCGGCATCCCGCGCGCCGTGCCGTGCACGGCGACGGGGAGGACCGGGATCCCCGTCTCCGCGGCGAGCCGGAACGCTCCGGACTTGAAGGGGAGGAGCTGCCCCGTCTTGCTGCGCGTCCCCTCCGGGAAGAGCATCACGCTCATGCCGCGGGCGAGGTACGTCCTCGCCCGCGCCAGGGCCTCGCCGCCGCTCTCCGCGTCGCCGCGCCGGATGGGGATGTCGCCGCTCATGCGCAGCATCCACCCGACCCACGGGATGCGGAACAGCTCCTCCTTCGCGATCCACTTCATCTCCCGGGGCACGCGCGAGAGGAGGAGGATGTCCAGGATCGACTGGTGGTTCGCGACGACGATGAAGGGCCCCTTCGCCTCGGGCCAGCTCCCCTCGATGCGGAGCCGCCAGGGCGGGAAGGCCTTCGAGAGGGCCACGCCCACGAAGCGCAGGAAGCGCCCGGGCACGACGCGGTTCCGGTCGAAGGGCGCCGTCGCGGCGAGGAGCAGCGCCTGCACCGGCAGCGCCAGCACGATGAGCGAGATGGCGATGGGGTAGCCGACGATGGCGAGGAGGACGTTCACGGCGGGCGACGCTCCTCCGCTGCCGTCACGGCGCGCCGGCGGCGGCCACGGCCGGGCCCCTCGGCGGCCGCTGCAGGTGGTGCGAGGTCCGGGACTGGAAGAGCGCGGCGGCGCCGAGCACCCGCGCGTCCTCGAGCGCCGGCCCCACGAGCTGGGCCGAGACGGGGAACCCGCCGGCGATCCCCACCGGGAAGGCGACGGCGGGGAGGCCGGCCAGGTTGCCGGCGGCGCCGACGGGGTCGGGCGCGCTCCACCACGGAGCGGCGGTGAGCGCCTCGTCCACCCGCGGCGGCGCGTAGGGCAGGTTCGGGGCGAGGACGAGGTCGTGCTTCTCGAAGAAGCGCGCCAGGGCGCGCTGGGTCTCCCCTCGGATGCGGGAGGCGCGGACGTAGTCGGCGGAGGTCGCCTTGGGGACGTAGTCCGCCGCCGAGCGGGCGCGGTGCGACGGGTCCGCGAGCTCGCGCGTCCTGCCGCTCCGGACCAGGTCCTCGAACGCGTTCGCCGCCTCGGCCTCGAGGATGACGGTGGCGACGTCGTCGTACGGGAACGGCGGCAGCTCCGCGCGATCGAGGATGGCGCCCGCCTCCCGGAGCACGGCCTGGGCCGCCTCGAAGGCCTCCTTCGCCCCCGCGAGCTGCGCCTTCCCGCCGGGGAGGTCGAGGACCGCGATGCGCAGGCCGCGCGCCAGGTCCGCGCGGACGCGGTCGAGGCCGGGCGGCGCCGCGATCGACGAGGGATCGCGCGCGTCCGCCCCGGAGAGCGCGGAGGCCACGAGGGCGCAGTCCTCCGCCGAGCGGGCGAGCGGCCCGAGCTTGTCGAGCGTGTACGCGAGCGGCATGGCGCCGTGACGGGAGAGGACGCCATAGGTCGGGCGGTAGCCGGTGACGCCGCAGAAGGCGGAGGGGCAGGTGATGGAGCCCCAGGTCTCCGTCCCGATGGCGAAGGGGACGAGCCCGGCGGCCACCGCGGCGGCGGGCCCGGAGGAGGAGCCCCCGGCCCAGCGCTCCGGGTCCCACGGATTGCGGCAGGCGCCGCCGAGCGCGGCCGCGGGGGTCTTGTAGCCGAGCCCGCCCGCGAGCTCGATGGTGGAGAGCTTCCCGGCGAGGACCGCGCCCGCCTCGGAGAGTCGCGACGCCACCGTCGCGTCGCGCTCGGGCACGCGGCCGGCGTAGGGCGGGGCGCCGAAGGTGGTGCGGATCCCCTTCGTGTCGATGACGTCCTTCAGGCCCACGGGGATGCCGTGGAGCGGTCCGCGCCAGCGGCCCGCGACGAGCTCGGACTCCGCCTGGCGCGCGTCGGCGAGGGCGCGCTCGGCGGTGACGGTCACGAAGCAGCCGAGCCTGGGCGCGAGGGCGTCGATGCGCGCGAGGAAGGCGCGCGCCAGGTCCACCGGGGAGATCTCGCGCGAGCGGATGCGGCGCGAGAGCGCGGCCACCCCGGCGAAGAGGAGGTCCTCCCCGAGTTCGGCCACTACCGCTCTCCCGCCCGGGCCACCGCTGCACGGAACGTGAACGCCGGCTCCGCGTCCGGCGCGAGGGCGAGCGCGCGGACCTGGACGACCCCGCGCGATTCGGCCGGCGCACGGCCCCCATCTGGATTCGCGCCCCCCGCGGCCGGCGTCGAGGGCGGAGGCTTCTTCGCGGCCGCCCCCGTGGAGCAGGCCACCACCGCGGCGGGGGCGAGCGCGACGAAGCCGAGGAATCCACGACGGGGGATCGTCATGGGCGTCTCTCTAGCACGGGGCTGCCGCCGGCACATCCGAGGATCGCCCCCGAGGTCACGGCCGCCCGTCGAACCCCGCCTCGTGGCGTGGCACGTGGGACGTGGAACGTGTGGACGTGCCCCGTGACACGGAGCGTGCGGAGCGATCGCGCCGGGCTGCCGAAATGGAGCTTCCCCCCGCTCCAGCCTACGATGCACCCCGTGCCCGAGCTCCCCGACCTCGAGGTCTACGTCGAGGCCATCGCCGCGCGCGTCCGGGGTGAGCCGCTCGTCCGCGTCCGGCTGGGGAGCCCGTTCCTGCTCCGCTCCGCCGACGTGCCGCTCGCCGAGGCCGAGGGGCGGCACGTCCTCGCCGTCCGCCGCATGGGGAAGCGGATCGTCCTCGCGCTGGAGGGCGATCTCTTCCTGGCGCTGCACCTCATGATCGCCGGCCGGCTCCACTGGAAGCCCCCGGGCGCGAAGCTCCCCGGCCGCGCCGGCCTCGCGGCCTTCGACTTCCCAGCGGGGACGCTCCTCCTCACGGAGGCCGGGACGAAGCGGCGCGCCGCGCTCCACCTCGTGCGCGGCGAGGCGGCGCTCCGCGCGCTCGACCGCGGCGGGCTCGAGCCGCTCTCGGCGGACCTCGACGCCTTCCGCGCCGCGCTCCTCCGCGAGAACCACACGCTCAAGCGGGCTCTCACGGACCCCGGCCTCTTCTCCGGGATCGGGAACGCCTACTCGGACGAGATCCTGCACCGCGCGCGGCTCTCGCCGGTGAAGCTCACCTCCCGCCTCTCGCCCGAGGAGATCGCCGCGCTCCACGAGGCCACCCGCGCCGTTCTCACCGAGTGGACGGAGCGGCTCCGCCGCGAGGCCGGGGGCGAGCTGCCCGAGGGCGTGACCGCGTTCCGCGAGGAGATGGCGGTCCACGGGAAGCACCGCCGGCCCTGCCCCGTGTGCGGCACGGCGGTGCAGCGGATCGTCCGCGCCGAGAACGAGGTCAACTACTGCCCGCGCTGCCAGACGGGCGGGCAGATCCTCTCCGATCGGTCGCTCGCCCGGCTGCTCAAGGAGGACTGGCCGCGCACGATCGAGGAGCTGGAGAGGAACCCGGCGCTCGGCGTGCGGGAGGCCCCGCCCGCGCCGCCGAGGAAGGCGCGCTGACCGCGTTCCCGCCCAGCGAACCGCCGAGCGCCCGCTCGCCCGGACGCACGATGGGGCTCCCCCAGCAGAGGAATAGCCGGGAGGGTGCCGCTCGTTCGGGTGTGTATGCGCACGCTCCCCCTGCTCCTCCTCGTGGCCCCGCTCCTTGCGCCGTGCGGCACGCAGGCCGTCTCGGTGTGGACGGCGACCTCGGTGGAGAAGATCCGGCCGTCGGCGGCCGCGCGGCTCTCGCCCTCCGCGCACGTCTCGGCGGCGAGGAACGAGCTCGAGGCGGTGCAGATCGCGATCACCGGCCTGGCCTCGAACGTGAGCGCCACCGCCACCGACCTCTCCGGAGCGGGCGGCACCATCCCGGCGCCGCGCCTCTATCGCGAGGCGCTCCTCGACCTCGCGAACCGCTCGGGGCTCGACGGCGCGACCGGCAGGTGGCCCGACGGCCTCGTGCCGGACACGGACGAGTTCTTCGGCGAGAAGCGGAACGCCTTCCCGTTCTCGGTGCCCGCAGGCGAGACGCGCGCGCTCTGGGCGGAGGTGCTCGTGCCGGAGTCCGCCGCGCCGGGCGACTACGCCGGGAGCGTCCGCGTGCGGTGGGACGGCGGCGAGGCGACGGTGCCCTTCACGGTCACGGTCTGGCCCTTCACCCTGCCCGCGAAGCCGAGCCTCCGGACCGCGTTCGGCTTCAGCTGGGGCGCCATCCCCTCCGGCCACGGGTTCCAGGTCGGCGACGCCTTCTACCAGCTCCGCGCCCGCTACGGCGTCTTCGCGCTCGATCACCGCATCACGCTCTCGCACATCGACGACAGCAGCACCTCGCTCGACCATTTCGCCTCGACCTACGGCCCCTCCATCGACGGGACCGCCGCGACGCGGCTCGCCGGCGCGAGCCTGACCGCGGTCGAGCTCATGGGCGACGCGTCGGCGTGGGCGAGCGCGTTCCGGGCCCATGGCTGGCTCGACCGGCTCTTCCAGTACACCTGCGACGAGCCGCCCATCACCTGCGCCTGGAGCGACATCCCCGCACGCGCCCGCGCCGCCAAGGCGGCGGACCCGAGCTTCCGCACGCTCGTCACGACGACCATCCAGGAGGCGGACGCGAACGGCGTCACCTCGTCCATCGACATCATGGTGCCGGTCATCAACTTCCTCGACGACAAGCCCGGCTCGCAGCTCGAGGGCGACCAGCGCCCGAAGTACGACGCGTTCCTCGCCGGCTCTCCCCTCCGCGAGCTCTGGGCCTACCAGAGCTGCATGAGCCACGGCTGCGCCGGCTCGGTGAACTTCGGGAACCCGAGCGCCTCCGACTACTACTACACCGGCTGGCCGAGCTACTCGATCGACACGACGGCCGTGCGGAACCGGGCCATGCAGTGGCTCCTGTTCGAGCACCGGCTCTCGGGCGAGCTCTACTACGAGACCACCCAGGCCTACGCCCAGGACGCGTGGACGAACCAGTGGGCCTTCGGAGGGAACGGCGACGGGACGCTCTTCTACCCCGGCACCCCGGCGAAGATCGGGGGCACGACGCACGTCCCGGTCGCCTCCATGCGGCTCAAGCTCATCCGCGACGGGATGGAGGACTACGAGTACCTCGCCCTCCTGGCGCGCTCCGGAGGCGAGGCCGAAGCGCGCGCCATCGCCCGGGCGCTCTTTCCGCACCCGTACGAGACCTCCGCGTCGCCCGAGGCGCTGCTCGCGGCGCGCGAGCAGGTCGCGCGGAGGATCATCGCGCTCGTGGCGCCCGGGTCGGGCTCGGGGGGCGGATCGGGAAGCGGCGACACGGGCCCCGCGCCGCCCGGCGGGAGCGCGAAGGGCTGCGCCGTGGGCGGCACCGCGGGGGCCCTCTCCTTGCTCGCGCTCGCCGTCCTGGCGCGTCGCCGGCGCCGGAGCTGAGCGGGCGCTCGCCCGCCTGCCCCGGCCCCTGCGTCCCTGTGGCGTCGCGGCCCCACGCGGCGCTTCCGGGGCGCGGCGCTCGTGACCACCTCCGAGCGCATGGCTGCCGCCTCGCAGGGCTATCACGAGGACGAGAAGATTCTCTCCGAGCGCACCCTCGCGCGGGGGTGGGCCAGGACCTCGCTGCGGCCTGCGACGGGCGCGAAGGGATCTTCCACCGCATCTCGCTCGTCGAGTCCGTGACGCTCCTCCCCGGCGTGCCCGGCTCGGTGGCGATCCTGCGGGGGGCGCGCGCCCGAGGGCCGCGGCGGTATCCTTCCGGCATGGCCTTCTTCCAGGATCCCCCTCGCCTCGGGAACACCTTCGCCTCCGACCCCCTCCTGCGCGAGCACCTCGAGCGCACCCTGCCCGCGCCCGTGCTGCGCGAGATCGAGCCGGAGCTCTCGCACCTCGGCGAGCTCGCCGGCGGCTCGCTCTTCGAGCTGCAGGCGGCGGATCGCCCGAACGAGCCTCGCCTCGTCCAGTGGGACGCGTGGGGCCGCCGCGTGGACCGCATCGAGGTGACGGCCGTCTGGCGCGAGGCCGCGAGGCTCGCCGCGCAGCACGGGCTCGTCGCCGCCGCCTACGAGCGGCGACAGGGCGCCCACTCGCGCGTCCACCAGCACGCCATGGTCTACCTGCTCGAGCCCTCCATGGACGTCTACGCCTGCCCCCTCGCCATGACCGACGGGGCGGCGCGCACGCTCCTCGAGCTCGGGAACGCCGCCCTGGTGGAGCGCGCCATCCCGCGGCTCACCTCGCGCGATCCGGACCGCGCCTGGACGAGCGGCCAGTGGATGACCGAGCGCATCGGCGGGTCCGACGTGTCCGCCACCGAGACGGTGGCGCGGCGCGACGGCGAAGGCTGGCGGCTCTCCGGCACGAAGTGGTTCACGTCGGCGACCACCGCCGAGATGGCGCTCGCGCTGGCGCGCCCGGAGGGGAACGCGCCGGGCTCGAAGGGGACGGCGCTCTTCTACCTCGAGACGAGGAACGCGGACGGCACCTGGAACGGCATCCTCGTGAACCGGCTCAAGGACAAGCTCGGGACGCGCAAGCTCCCCACGGCCGAGCTGACGCTCGAGGGCGCCCGCGCCACGCCCGTGGCCGGCCTCGACGGCGGCGTCCGGAACATCACCACCATGCTGAACGTCACGCGCACCTGGAACTCCGTGGCCGCGGTCGCCGGCATGCAGCGCGCCCTCGACCTGGCGCGGGACTACGCGCGGCGCCGGACCGCCTTCGGCGCGCTCCTCGCCGAGAAGCCGCTCCACCTCGACACCTTCGCCGGCATCGAGGCGGAGCGCGAGGGGGCGTTCCTCCTCGCCTTCCGCGTGGTCGCGCTCACCGGGCGCCAGGAATCGGGCGAGGCGAGCGCCGAGGAGCGGGCCCTGCTGCGCGCCATGACGCCGCTCTCGAAGCTCACCACCGGGAAGCAGGCCGTGGCCGTCGCCTCCGAGGCGCTCGAGTGCTTCGGGGGCGCGGGTTACGTGGAGGACACGGGGCTGCCGCGCCTCCTGCGGGACGCGCAGGTCCTGCCGCTCTGGGAGGGCACGACGAACGTCCTCGCGCTCGATCTCCAGCGCGCCCTCGCCACCGAGGGCGCCTCGGAGGCGCTCGCGGCCGAGGTGGAGCGGGCGCTCCGGGCGGCGGGCGATCCGGCGCTCCGGCCCGTGGTGGAGGCGGTGCGCGCCGCGGTCGAGCGCGCGGCGGCGTTCC
>DATDDC010000482.1:0-25408 GCA_036523995.1 Anaeromyxobacter sp. | reverse complement strand
CCGGGCCGCCTCGACCGCGGCCGCGGCGCGGTCGGCGCCGTCGAGCGATCCGGACACGAAGGCGATGCCGGGGCCGGGGTGCAGGACGAGGGCGCCGCCCCTGAGCGCGCCCGATACGGTCGCGAGGGCCTCCGCCGCCCTGGACAGCGCGGCCGGCGCGAACGTCGCCTTGGCGCGGACGTCCCCCGCGCAGCGGATCGCGTCGTGCCTCGCCCAGAGCGCCGCCTCCTCCGCGCCCTCCAGCTTCGCGCCCGATCCCGCGCGGGCGAGGGTGCGCTCGAGCTGCTCCTTCACGCCGGGCGCGAAGCCCTCGAAGCGGACCGCGAGCGAGAACTTCCCCTGCGCCTGAAGCGCGGCGACGGCGGTGGGCTCCACCCCCAGATCGCGCAGCACCGGCATGGTCTCCCCGACGTCCGAGGCGTCGAGCCCCTCGAACACCGCCGTGGCCGACGCCTCGGGGTGCGGGTGCAGCCGGAAGACGACCTCGGCCACGAGGCCGAGCGTGCCGAGCGAGCCGCAGAAGAGGCGCGGCAGGTCGAAGCCCGCCACGTTCTTCACGACCTTGCCGCCGCCGTGGGCCACGGCCCCGTCGGCGCGCACGATGGTGATGCCGATGACGAGGTCTCGCACCGGCCCGTAGCGCGTGCGGCGCGGCCCGAACGCGTTCGCCGCCACGATGCCGCCGATGGTGGCGCGGTCGGGGAACGGAGGATCGATGGCGAGCCGCTGCCTGTGCGGCGCGAGGTGCTTCTGGAGATCGGCGAGCCGCATCCCCGCCTGCACGGCGACGATCTGATCCGACGGCGCGTGCTCGCGAATCTTGGAGAGGCCGCGCGTGTGCAGGACGGCGTCGAGCCGCGCCGGCGGCGCGCCGAGCTCGAGATCGGTCCCGCCGCCGACGAACGCGACGGCGAGCCTGTCCTTCGCGAAGGCCCGCATCGCCTCCGCGGCCTCCTCCACCGTGGCCGGCTCGACGGCGATGCGCGGGCGGACGCCGAGCACGGCGTCCTGCGGCTCCACGGCGCGGGCCAGGGCCGCCATGGCTACCAGCGCTCCGCCAGCCCGGCCACCTCGGCGGGGTGGGGGCGGTAGGGACCGGGCTTCTCGCCGCACAGCCGCGGCGTGGGGAACACCTTCCCGGGGTTGAGGAGGCCGGCGGCGTCGAAGGCGCAGCGGACCCTCGCCATGGTGTCGAGGTCGTCCGGCTGGAACTGCTCCGCCATGAACGCGGCCTTCTCCGCCCCGACGCCGTGCTCGCCGGTGATGGAGCCGCCGGAGCGGATGCAGAGCCTCAGGATCTCGCCTCCGAGCTTCGCGGCGCGCTCCTCCTCGCCGGGATGGCTCGAATCGTAGAGCACGAGCGGGTGCAGGTTGCCGTCGCCGGCGTGGAAGACGTTCGCGACGCGGAGGCCGACCTCGCTCGCCATGCGCTCGATCTCGCGCAGCACGCGGGCGATCTCGGAGCGCGGGATGACGCCGTCCTCCACGAGGTAGCTGGGGCTGATCCGGCCCACGGCCGCGAAGGCGCACTTGCGCCCCTTCCACATGAGCTGGCGCTCGGCCTCGTCCCTGGGGACGCGGATCTCGAGGGCGCCCGCCGCGCGCGCCACCTCGATGGCGCGGGCGGAGACGTGCTCCACCTCGGCCCTGGGGCCGTCGGCGTCCATGAGCAGCGCCGCGCCGACCTCGGGCCAGTCGAGCCCGGTCGCCGCCTTCGCCGCCACGATGGCGAGCCGGTCCATCATCTCGATGGCGGCGGGCAGGATCCCGGCGGCGATGATGCCGGAGACCGCGTTGCCCGCCTCGTCGGTGGAGGGGAACGTCGCGAAGAAGGTGCGCGTCGTCTCGGGCTTGCGGAGGAGCCGGAGCGTCACCTCGGTGACGACACCCATCATCCCCTCCGAGCCGACCAGCGCCGCGAGGAGGTCGTACCCGGGCGCGTCCGCGGCCGGCCCGCCGAGGTGGACGACGGTCGCGTCGGAGAGCACGACGGTGGCGGCGAGGACGTGGTTCGTGGTGAAGCCGTACTTGAGGCAGTGCGCGCCGCCCGAGTTCTCGGCCACGTTGCCGCCGATGGAGCAGACGCCCTGCGAGGAGGGATCGGGCGCGTAGTAGAACCCCGCGCCCGAGACGGCCTTGGTGACGTCGAGGTTGATGACGCCGGGCTGGACGCGCACCCAGCCGTTCGCGAGGTCCACCTCGAGCACGCGGCGCATGCGGGCGAGCGACAGGACGGCGCAGCCCTCCACGGGCCGCGCGCCGCCGGAGAGGCCGGTCCCCGAGCCGCGCGGGACGAGCGGAACGCCCGCATCGCGCGCGATGCGGACCACCTCGACGACCTCCTCGGTGGATCCGGGGAGCACCACCAGGGAGGGCCGGGTGCGGCCGTGGGTGAGGCCGTCCGCCTCGTAGACGAGGAGGTCCGCGGGGTCCGTCAGGACGTTCCCCGCCCCCACGACCGCTTCCATTCGCTGCGCGACGGTCACGGGCGTCTCCCTGGAGGATCATCTCATTTATAGACCAGGTGAGGCAGCCACAATCCGATGTCCGGGAACAGGTACAGGACGACCAGGGCGAAGACCTGGATGGCCATGAACGGCATCATGCCCGCGAAGATCTGGTTGAGCGTCACGTGCTTCGGCGCGACGCCCTTCAGGTAGAAGGCGGCCATCGCCACCGGCGGCGAGAGGAACGCCGTCTGGAGGTTCAGCGCCACGAGCAGGCCGAAGAAGAGCGGCAGGTCCTTGCCGTCGATGCCCATGGACGAGTGCAGGTTCGGGTCGTTCTGGAAGATGCCGACGAGCGGCAGGAAGATCGGCATGAAGATGACGATGATCTCGGTCCACTCGAGCGGCCAGCCGAGGAGGAAGATCACCACCTGCGTGAGCAGCAGGAACTGGACCGGCGTCATGTGGAGCGACAGCACCCAGTGCTCGATGATCTGCTGGCCGCCGAGCAGCGCGAACGCCGCCGAGAAGATGGAGGAGCCGACGAACAGCCAGCACACCATCGCCGTGGTCTTGGCGGTGAGGTACGCCGACTCCTTGACGAGGTTCAGGCTGAGCTTGCCGTAGCCGGCGGCGAGCACGAATCCGCCCGCGGCGCCCATCGCCGCGGCCTCCGTGGGCGTGGCCCACCCGAAGATGATGCTGCCGAGCACGGCCAGGATGAGGGCGGAGAGCGGGAAGAACGAGCCCAGGAGCATCTTCAGGATCTCGAGCCGCTCGAACGTCAGGGTGGCGTAGACGACGCCCAGCAGGACGAGGGCGAGGGCGAGGAGGCCCCAGAACCAGAGCGGAGGCGGCTTCCGGTCCGGCGCCGGAGCGGACGGGCTCGCCTTGGCGGCGAGCGGCGCGGCGGGCTTCTCCGCGACGGCCGGCTTCTCCGCCGCTGCGGGCGGCTTCGCGGCTGCGGCCGGCGCTGCCGCCGCCTCTTCGGATCCGGGCGGCTCCTCGACGCCGCCCGCGAACTCCTCCTGCTCCGCCGCCTGCTCGGTGCCGATCTCCTCGAGGCCTCCCGTGTCCACCACGTCCACCGTGGTCACCGCGCTGTAGACCACCGCCACCGGGGCCACGATGAGGACGAGCGGGACGAGCGACATGGCGAACCGGACGGCGAGCTTGCTCCTCGCGATACCCGCCGCGCCGGAGGCGAGCGCGCGGGCGATGACCGGAAACGCGAGGCGGTTGACGTTGCCACCGGAGAGGCGCAGCGCCCACTCCGGCATGTCGACGCGCGTCTCCTCCGGCGGCGGCTTCGGCGCGAGCCTCGGGTTCAGCGCCGCCCGCACGATGACGTACACGATGTACATGCCCGCCAGCATGATCCCGGGGAAGAACGCGCCGGCGTAGAGCTGCACGACCGACACGCTCGCGGTGGCGCCGTAGAGGATGAGCAGCACCGACGGAGGGATCAGGATCCCGAGCGTTCCGCCCGCGGTGATGACGCCCGCGGAGAGCTTGATGTCGTACTTGGAGCGAAGCATCGCCGGGAAGGCGAGCAGGCCCATGAGCGTGACGACCGCGCCGATGATGCCCGTGGCGGTGGCGAACACGGCACAGGTGGCGAGGGTCGCCACTGCGAGCGAGCCGGGGATCCGGCCGATGGCGAGGTGGAGGCTCTTGAAGAGCCGCTCGATGAGCGCGGCGCGCTCCACGAGGTAGCCCATGAAGACGAAGAGCGGCACCGAGATGAGCACGTCATTCGTCATGACCGAGTAGGCGCGCTGGGTCATGAGATCGAGCGTCTGCCGGATGGCGATGCCGCTGGGCGCTCCGGAGCGATAGGCGATGAACGTGAAGATGACGCCCATGCCCATGAGCGTGAACGCCGTGGGGAAGCCCAGCATGATGGCGACGACGATCATGGACAGCATGAACAGGCCGTAGTGCCCGTTCGACCACTTCGACAGGGGCGGCATGGCCCAGAGCGTGGAGATGACCACGATGGCCATGAGGGCGAGGCCGAAGATGAGCTCCTTCCTGATCTTCACCTTCATGCCGCGCCCTCCCCGTGCGATCCGGCAGCCTCGGCCTTCTTCTTCTCCTGCTGCACCACCAGGTCGTCGAGCTTCGCGATGTCCTCGTCCTTCACGTGGACCATCTCCTTCAGCTTGTCGACGTCGACCTCCTCCACGTCCTCCTTGCGCGACGGCCACTCGCCGTCCCTGAGGCAGAGGACGCAGCGCGTGATCTCGACCAGGCCCTGCACGCCGATGAGGGCGCCGGCGAACGGGATGATGCTCTTGAACCAGTAGAGCGGCGGCCCGTTCGACATGACGGTGGAGCGCTCGCCGATCGCCCACGACTCTCCCGCGTAGATCCACCCCGCGTAGGTGAGCGCCACGATGCCGGGGATGAAGAAGCAGACGTAGAGGACGAGGTCGACGGTCGCCTGCACGCGCGGCGCCAGGAAGCCGTAGAGCACGTCCCCGCGGACCATGCCCTGCGCCGCGAGCGTGTACGCGCCTGCGGTCATGAACAGGAATCCGTAGAGCTGGATCTGCGCGTCGAACGTCCAGGCGTGCGGCGAGTCGAAGAAGCGCCGGGAGAAGATCTCCCAGGTCATGAGGGCGGTGAGGGCGACGATGAGCCACGAGAAGGCGTGGCCCACGAACGTGCTGATCTTGTCGATGCCGAGGAGGGCCTTCTGCATCGGAAATGCTCCGGGTGCCGAACTGGATGGGGAGGAAGGAGGCCAGCCGCCCCGCCTTCCGGGCGGCTGGCCGTGGCCGGTGGCGACCCTACGCCTTCTTCTTCGTGGAGAAGAAGTGGTTCATCGCCATCTTGTAGTCGACGAGCGTGTCCGCCTGCCACCGAGCAGCGCGCTCGGCGAAGGCGCGCTGCGACTCGAGCGCCTTCTTGAACCATGGGTTCTCGTTCGACTTCTCCTTGATGATCTGGTCCCAGATCTCGAGCTGCTTTCTCAGGACCGAGTCGGGGGTCTTGTAGAACTTCACGCCGTGGTTCTTCTGCAGATCGATGTAGTCCCTGGAGTAGCGGTCGATCGCCTTCCAGGACATGTCCGCGCTCGCCGCCTCGACGGCGTAGGCGATGATGCTGCGGAGATCCTCCGGGAGGGCGTTGTACTTCTGGCGGTTGAAGATGATCTCGAAGTTCTCCGCCGACTGGTGGAAGCTCTGCAGCATGCAGACCTTCGACACGTCCGGGAACCCGAGCGCCTTGTCGGAGGAGGTGTTGTTGAACTCGGCGGCGTCGAGGAGGCCGCGGTCCATGGCCGGGACGATCTCGGCGCCGGGGAGCGCGTTCACGGCCGCGCCGAGGCCCTTGAAGATGTCGATGGAGAGGCCCACCGTGCGGAACTTGAGCCCCTTGAAGTCGTCGGGCTTCGTGACGGGCTTCTTGTACCAGCCGAGCGGCTGCGTCGGCATCGGCCCGTAGACGAACGACTTCACGTCGATGTTGAGCGACTTGTAGATCTCCTCGAGCAGCTCCTTGCCGCCGCCGTAGTAGTGCCAGGCGACGACCATGTTCGGGTCCATGCCGAACGCGGGCCCGGACCCCCACAGCGCCAGCGCCGGGTTCTTGCCGTACCAGTAGGCGAGCACGCCGTGGCCGCCGTCGAGCGTGCCCTTCGCCACGGCGTCGAGGAGATCGAACGCCTTCACGACCGACCCGGCCGGCAGCACCTCGATCCTGAGGCGCCCGCCCGTCATGTCGTTCACCTTCTTCGCGTAGTCGAGCGCGTACTCGTGGAAGATGTCCTTCGTCGGCCACGTGCTCTGCCAGCGCATCGTGATGGGGGCCTGGGCGACGTGGATCGTCGGCACCGCCGCGACCGCAGCGCCCGCCGCACCCACGGCCGCCTTCTTCAGGAAAGAGCGACGGGAGGCGCGGACCTTCTCTGGGCTGTCGTGAACCGTCTTCTTGGCCATGCGGGGGCTCCTCGGGGGGTGGGGGTGAGGAAACCACTTTCTTGCCACCCGGGGAGGAGAAGACAACGTATCCCTGGGGTACAAGTCCCCGCCCCTTCAGGGGCCCGTTCACGCATAGTCTGAGCGCCGGCGGCGGAGGCGCCAAGCGTTCGCCAAATCGGCGGTACCGCGACGCGTCAGAGCGGAAACGCGACCCGGACGCCGATGAGCGGCGTCGGATCGACCCAGCCGACCTCGAAGCCGAAGGTCAGCGAGCGGGTGGCGAGCCCGAACCCGAAGGCAGCGTGGAGCCGCACCGTGTCGTTGCCGCCGAAGATGATCCAGGGCCCGACGAGCCCTTCCGCGTAGATGCGGCCGAACCGCACCCGGAGCCGCCCGTCGATGGGCGCGCCCACGTACTCGCCCTCCCCGAAGTACATCATCCCGAACCGCGCACCGAGGGTGATGTGGCGCGCGAGAGGCGTGTCGGCAGCGACGGTGAGCTGCAGCTCGCCCTTGTTCGGATCGGTGAGCCAGTCGGCGCCGAGCCCGAGCGCCGCTCCGGCCGCGGCGGGGCGGGCGAACGCGAGCAGCACGAAGGCGATGGCGGCGAGGGCGGATCGCATGCCTCCACCCTAGCCGAATCCGGCCCTCGCGCGCGAAATTCGGCACGAGGAGCCTTCGCTCCCGGTGCGCGGCGGCGCGCGGAGCGATGGCCCCCGGCGGGGCCAGCGGCTAGAATGCGCCGCACCATGAACCGCTACACCATCATCGGCCTCGTGGTCGGATTCGTGCTCGGCCTCTTCGTCGGGACGCAGATGCCCCGGGGCGGAAGCTCGAGCGCGCCGTCCGCCGCCATGCCCCCGCAGCCCATGCCGCAGATGCCGCAGATGCCCGGGCCGCCGCCCGGGGCGGACGTCGAGCTCCAGGGCCGCATCGCCATGAACCAGGCCATCGTGGCGCGCGACCCGAAGAACGTGCAGGTGTGGATCCAGCTCGGGAACGACTACTTCGACTCGCACCAGGCGCAGAAGGCCGTAGAGGCCTACGGCCGCGCCCTGGAGCTGCGGCCCAACGATCCCAACGTGCTCACCGACCAGGGCGTCATGTACCGGGCGCTCGGCCAGTTCGACAAGGCCATCTCGAACTTCGAGAAGGCGAACCGCGCCGACCCGAAGCACGTCCAGAGCCTCTTCAACATGGGCGTCGTGTACGCGAACGACCTGAAGAAGCCCAAGGAGGCGACCCAGGCCTGGAGCCGCGTCATCCAGGTCGCGCCGCAGAGCGAGCAGGCGGCGGCGGCGCGCGCGGGCATCGAGGAGCTCAAGGCCACCGCCACGAAGTGAGGGCGCGAGCGGCGGCGCGGCGAAGTCGCCTGCCGCGGCGAGCCTCCCCCCGTCAGGAATGCAGCTCGACCACGTCGCCGTCGGCGAGCGCGTGGTGGCGATCGACCTGCTGGCCGTCGAAGCGGGCGTGGCTTCCCCAGAGCCGGGCGAACTTGAGGCGCGCGGCGAGGTCCTGGTGCACCTGCCTCGCCAGGTCCTCGACGCTGGCGCCCTCCGCGAGGACGAAGGGCCTCCCCAGGTCCGGCGGGTGACCCGGCTCCTTGGTGTGGACGCGGATGCGGTGCAGCTCTCGAAAGAGGATGGGGCGGACGTCGGCGAGGCCGTCGCCGCGGGTCGCCGACACCCGGAAGAACGGCAGGTCCCCTCCCACCGCCTCCCTCGCCAGCGCCGCGAACGTGCCGTCCGCGTCCTCGTCGGAGCGGTTCGCGAGGACGAGCGTCGGCTTCAGCTGCACGAGCGGCGAGGAGCCCTCCGGCAGCGGGCGCCCGCGCGGCCAGGCGTGCGCGCGCCCGAGGAGCTCGAGGAGGGCGCGCCACGACTCCTCCACGTCGTCGGCCGTGACGTCGAGGACGAGCAGGAGCCCGTCCGCGTTCCGCGCCAGGTTCGGCAGCCACGCCTCGGTGTGGCCCGCCGCCACCGCGGGCGTGTCCACGAGCTGCACGAGCACGTCCTCGAACGGCATCATCCCGGGCTGGGGAACACGCGTGGTGAAGGGGTACTCGGCGATCTCCGGGTGGGCGTGCGTGAGCGCCTTGAGGAGCGAGGACTTCCCGGCGTTGGGAGGGCCGAGCAGCACCCATTGCCCCGCGCCCTCCCGCTTGACGTGGCTGACGTCCGGGCCGCGGTGCCCGCTCTTCGCGACGTGCTCGCCCTCCTCCTCGAGCTTCGCGATGCGCTTCCTGAGATCGCCCTGGAGCTTCTCGGTCCCCTTGTGCTTGGGGAGGAGCGCCAGCATCTCGCGGAGCGCGTCGAGCTTCTCGTCGTGAAGAGTGGCCTGGCGGTACCGTTCCTCGGCCGCCTTGTACTGGGCCGTGAGGTTCGCGGGCATGTGGCCTGCCGCCTCCGACGCGCTCGCTTCCAGCCGCGCGGCGCCTCGAGGAGCGTACCACCGGCGCGGCGGGGCCGGGCACCGCGCCGGCGGCCGAGCCCCTCCCTGGGCCTTCTTGCCCGGTGCGGCGGCGGGCCGCGGTCACCGCCCGGGACGCGACTTCCCCGTGCCGCGGGGAGGCGTCCTGCTATCGTCGGAGGGATGGCGTCGCGCGCGCTCCCCCTGCTCGCCCTCCTCGCCGCGGCCGTCGCGTGCGCATCTCGCGTCGATC
Source organism: Anaeromyxobacter sp. (assembly GCA_036523995.1). Taxonomy (GTDB): domain Bacteria; phylum Myxococcota; class Myxococcia; order Myxococcales; family Anaeromyxobacteraceae; genus Anaeromyxobacter. The sequence continues at coordinate 16,370 of DATDDC010000482.1, read as the reverse complement.
CGCGCCTCGTCGCCCAGCCCATCGCCTCGCGCACGTGGGTGAGCACGCTCCACCGGGATCACCCGCTCGTGGGCAAGATCTGGGATCCCCGCGCCGGGCGCTTCACGGACGAGGCCGCGCTCGCGGCCGCCGTCGCGGGCGCCGACGTGGTCCTCCTCGGCGAGATGCACGACAACGTGGACCACCACGTCCTCCAGGCGCGCCTCGTCCGCGCCGTGCTCGTCTCGGGACGGCGGCCGGCGCTCGCGTTCGAGATGCTCACCTCGGACCAGCAGGCGACGGTGGACGCCGCCCTGGCCAGGGCGCCTCGCGATCCCGACGCCTTCGCGAAGGCGGTGGCGTGGGACGAGAGCGGCTGGCCGGAGTTCGAGATGTACCGGCCCATCTTCCAGGCTGGGCTCGAGGCCGGCGTGGCGGTGATCGCGGCGAACCTTCCCCGGAAGGCGGTGAGGGAGGTGGTCTCGAAGGGCGCCGAGGCGCTCGACGCCCCGCTGCGCGCCAGGCTCGCGAAGGACGAGCCGCTGCCCGCGCCCCTCGTCGAGTCGCTCCGCGCGGAGATGCGCGAGTCCCATTGCGGCGAGCTCCCCGAGTCCCTGATCGATCCGCTCATCCTGGCGCAGCGCGCCCGCGACGCGGAGATGGCGGCGCGCGTCGAGGGCGCCGGCGGGCGCGGCGCCATCCTCATCGCCGGCAGGGGACACGTCCGGACGGATCGCGGCGTCCCGGCGTACGTGAGGAGGGATGCGCCGGGCCGGAAGATCGTCTCGGTGGCGTTCTTCGAGGTGGAGCCCGGCCAGAGGGAGGCGGCGGCGTACAACGAGCCCGGCGAGAGCGGGCCGCTTCCCTTCGATTACGCGGTGTTCACGCCCGGTCAGGAGCGCGAGGATCCGTGCGAGAAGCTGCGGCACGGCGCGCACGAGCGCGCCGCGCGCGAGAAGGCCGAGCCCAGGCCGAAGGAAGCCGGCCCGCCCGCGGGCGCGGCGCCTCCGGCGGCGCCCGGAACCCCGTCCCCCCGGGACGGCTCGCGCTAGTTCGTCGCGGCGGCCGGCTTCGTCGCCTGCGCCGGCTTGGTGGCGGAGCTCTTCGCCTTCTTCTCGGACTTCGCCACCGCGCCGGACGTGGTGGGCTTCTCGGCCGAGGCGGTCACTTGCTTCGTGGTCCTCTCCCCGCACGGGAGCGCGGGCGTCGCGAAGGCGAGGACCGCGAGGGCGGCGAGGAAACGCGCGGCGAGCTTCATGGCGGGCTCCTTGGAACGGACGGCGGAGTTCTTGCCGCCGCGGGCGGCCTCCGCAACTCCGCGGCGCGCAAGCGATCGCTTGCGCCCCGGACGTGGCGTGAAGGCGCGTTCAAAGAGGTGAGGAGCGATCCTCGGCCGCGCGATCGCCCGGCGGCGCCCGGTCATCGGCCACGCCTCGTGGAACGTGGAACGTGTGGACGTCTCTTCCCCTGTTTCCGCGAGCATCGCAGCGGGCGAAGACGGCCCCGCTCACGCGATCCCGAGCACCCACCCTTCCACGCTCGCGATCTCCCGCTCCTCCGCGGTGAGCCCCGGCGCGAAGTAGGGCTCGAGCAGGCCCGCCGCATCGCGCGTGCGGAGCCACTCGGCGACGGCGTAGGCGTCCCTCTGATCCCCGGTCCAGCCCCGGCGCCCCTCGAAGCGGCGGCGGAGGATCGCCGGGTAGATCTCCGCCACGACGTGGCGGCCGGGCGGCGGCGACCAGCCGTCGAAGGGCCAGAAGTGGACGGCGGGGCCGAGATCCTGCCGGAGGCGCCGGAGCCAGGGGATGCCGGCGTGGCTCGACGCCGCGACCTGGCCGTTCATGCCGAACTGGAAGACGCTCTTCGCGGACGAGGTCCACCTCTCGCACAGCCGGAGCCGCGTCCGCTCTCGCGCGTACGCGCCGGGCTTCCTGCAGCGCGCCACCGCCTCGCGATCGGTCGGCCAGCCCGCGCAGAAGCGCGCCAGGAACGCGTCCCACGTGTGGAGCCGCCGCGCGTCGAGCCACGCCTTCGGGAACGAGAAGCAGTGATCGATGCCGACGATGGCGGGCTCGGGGCCGCGGAGGATCTCCGCCAGCCAGCGCCCGAGGAGGACCCGGCTCCAGCGCCGGCGCGTCCCGGGCTCCGGCCGGACCTCCACGGCCTCGCGTCCGCCGCTCGAGCGAAAGACCCGCAGCCCGGAGCAGCCTGCGCCGGGATCTCCCGCGCCGGAGTAGTCGATGCCGATGTGCTCGTGGAACCGCACCGGATCGGACCGGATGGCGACGGCCTCCCTCGCTCGAGCTCCCGGCCCGCGGCGCCTTCCGCGGCGGCGCGGTCGGCGACGGGGGAGAAGGGAGCGGCGTCACCTCCCGCGCACGAGCGCGGAGAGCTCGCGGTGCAAGACGTCGTCGTTCCCGACGTTCAGCTCCACGAGCCGGCGCAGATGGGAGATCGACTCGAGATCGATCTCGACGCACCGCACGCCGAGGAGCGTGCCCTGGCGATGCGCGATCTCGCCCTCCATCCGGATCACGGCGTCGCCCGCGTCGAGCCGGATGGTGAGCGTGCACTTCGCTCCCACGTGCGTCCGGAAGGAGAACGGCACCTCCACGAGCGCGCCCTTGAGCGAGACGTCCACGACCTCGCAGGTGACCTGACCCACGCGCACGTCCAGCTCGGCGGGCCGGTGGAACGTGATCCGCGAGAACCGCCTACGGTCGTCGCCCGCTTTCACCATGGTCGAAGCACCTCACGCTCCGTATTCTCAGTGCCTCGGCCGGCGGGGCGCAAGCACCACGAGCGACCGGCGCGGCGCCGCCGCGAGCCCGGCGGCGACGCCCTTCCGGGCCTCGGCTACGATGTCGGCGGCGCCATCCCCCCCCCGGCGGTGACGAGAGCGTGAACCATGGAGTTTACTCACAGGTGAATCTCTCGAAGGACGACTTTCTCGACGAGGCCCTGCGCTTCGTCCGGGAGCGGACCTCGCCCGCGCCGGTGCCGTACGTGCCGGAGCTCGTCCTCTTCCAGGCCACCGAGATGACGCCGCTCTGGCACGCCACCGCGAACGAGCTGCGCGGGTGGGACGACTCGCCCTACTGGGCCTTCCCGTGGGCGGGAGGCCAGGCCCTCGCGCGTCACGTCCTCGATCACCCGGACGTCGTGCGCGGCCGCCGGGTGCTCGACTTCGCCACCGGCAGCGGCCTCGTCGCCATCGCGGCGGCCCGGGCGGGCGCGGCCTCCGTCCTCGCCGTCGACGTGGACCCCTTCTGCGGGGCGGCGGTACGCCTCAACGCGGAGCTGAACCGCGTGCGCCTCGAGTTCCGCGAGGAGGATCCGCTGGCGAGGGCGCTCGAGGGAGCGGACGTCGTGCTCGCCGGCGACGTCTTCTACGAGCGGGCGCTGGCCGAAGGCGCCCTCTCCTGGCTCCGCGCTCTGGCGGGGCGCGGCGTCCGCGTCCTGGCCGGCGACGCGGAGCGGGTGTACGCGCCCCGGAGCGGATTCACGGTGCTCGCGGTGCACGACGTCCCCACGACCGTCGAGATCGAGGACCGGCCGATCCGGCGAGCGCGCGTCCTCGAGATCCTTCCGTGAGCGCCCTTGCCGCCCCCGCTCGCCGCGCCCACCGTAGTCTTGCGTGGCCCACGAGCTCCTCGGCGACGGGGGGCGCGGGGAGAACGCGACGGGGTTTCGTCCAGCCGCGTCGGCAAAGGGCCTCCGGGGCCCCGGGCCTCCTGGCTCTCCCGGAAACCCGATGCGACGGCCGAGCAAAGCTCCGCCGAGGCGGCCTCGAGAGGGGCCGCCTCGAACTCTTTTCCGGGGAAGCGATCGCCGGCTGCGATGCCTGACGACGGGGCGCCACGCGCCGCCGGGCCCCCGCCCGCTCTCGAGATCCGAACCCGCGGAGAAGCCGCGCTCTGCGCCGGGGACCCCCTGGGGGGCCGGCGCAGCCTCATCCGGCTGCCCCTTCCCTCGCCTCGGCGCTAGGCTCGGCTCGTGGCGGGCCCGACCACCGTCGTCGTCTGCGGACACGTCACGCGCGATCACCTGGCGGACGGGATCTGCGCCGGGGGCTCGGCGTACTACGCCGGCCGCGCGCTCGCCGGCCTGGGCGCAAGGCCGCGGATCCTCACCGCCGCCGGAGCGGACTTCCCGCGCGACGCGCTCGCCGGGATCGAGGCCGACGTCGCGCCGGCCGCGGCGACGACGTCCTTCGTGAACGCCTACGCGGCGGACGGCACGCGGACGCAGCGCGTCCTCGCCGCCGCGCCGCCGCTCGATCCGGCCCGCCTGCCCGCCGCGTGGAGATCGCCCGACGTCCTCCTCCTCGCGCCCGTCCTGGGAGAGGTCGACGTGCCCCGCTTCGCGGCGGCGGCGGCGGCGCGCCTCGTGGGCCTCTGCGTGCAAGGGCTCGTGCGCGAGGTGGGCCCGGACGGCGCCGTGCACCCCCGCCCGCTCCCCCTCGACGACGCCGCGCTGGCCCTCGTGGGCGCCGCGGTCGTCGGCGAGGACGAGGCGCGCGGGACCCCGGATCTCGTCCGGCGCCTCGCGGCGGCGGTCCCGGTCGTGGCCTTCACGCAGGGAGAACGGGGCTGCGACGTCCTCGTGCGGGGCCGCGCCCGCCGCGTCGGCATCCACCCCGCCCGCGTGGTCGATCCCACCGGCGCGGGAGACGTCTTCGCGGCGGCCTTCCTCCTCGGGCTCGCACGCGGCGAGGATCCCCTCGACGCCGCTCGGCTCGGCGCGGCCGCCGCGTCCGTCGCCGTGGAAGGCCGCGCCGGTGAGTCGCTGGGGCGCATCGGCGAGGCGTTCGCGCGCGCCGCGCGCGTGCCGATCCTCCCCTGAGGCGGCGAGGGCTACGGCCTTCCGAGCGTGCGCAGGGCGGCGAGCCACAGGCGGGCCTCGCGCTGCGAGAGGCGAGCGCGGCGCAGCGTCGCGTGGAGATCCCGCACCGCGTGCCGCTCGGGGCCCGCGAGGAAGCGCGCCCCCCGCAGCGCCGCCCGGAGCGCCTCCTCGACGCGGGACAGCTCCTCGTCCGTCGCGCCGGGCGCCGGGCGCTTCGCCGCGCGCGGACCCGCCGCCAGCTCCGCCTCGCGGAGCTCCCACGCGTACACGGCCACGGCCTGCGCGAGGTTCAGGGAGGGCTGCGCGTCCACGGCGGGGATGGCGGAGAGATCGTGGCAGCGGTCCAGCTCGGCGTTCGTGAGGCCGCCCCGCTCGTCGCCGAAGACGAGCGCGGTACCCTCCGGCGCTCGCTCGAGCGCCTCCCGCGCCACCTGCGCGGGCGAGAGCCGGCGCTTCCCCCGGACGGCGCGGGAGGACGTCCCCACGACCCAGGCGCAGTCCCCCACCGCCTCGTCGAGCGTGGCGACCACGCGCCGGCGATCGAGGACGTCCTCCGCATGCACCGCCAGCCGTCGCGCGGCGGCCAGGTCGTCCGTCCCGGGCGCGGCGACGGCCCAGTCGTCGAGCCCGAAGTTTTTCATGACCCGCGCCACCGCGCCGAGGTTCTCCGGGTTGTGGGGCCGGAGGAGGACGAGCCGGACCATCCGCGCATGCTACAGCGGCGCCGGGGACGGCGGCGGCCCGACCCCTCCCTCATCGACTCGCGGTCGTGGTCCGCGGCCGCCAGAGCTCGAGGAGGCCGCGCGGCTGCGACAGGAACACCGGCTCGAAGCGCGACGTGAGCTGCTCCGCGAGCGCGGCCCCGCAGGGCGTCCCCAGCGTCTCGCGCGTCGCGCCCCACACGAGCACGTAGTCCACCGAGGCCCGCTCCGCGGCGCGCAGATCCACGCACGGCGGCGTCGACTCCATGCGCCCGAGCGACTGCGCGATGGTGCGGAACGGGTTCCGGTCGTCGGGGAAGCGGACCGGGCAGTGATCGGTGTTGGCCTGGCTGTTCTCGAGATCGACGCCCCCCCGGTCGGCGACGATCCAGCCCGCGGCGTGGAGGAAGGGCTTCACGCGGTAGCCGAGGCGGATCCCGTCGGCGTCGCGCGGCCCCTGCGGGGCGAAGGCGAGCGGCAGGAGCACCCGCCCCTCCTCCACCACGCCCTCCGCCGAAACGAACTCCGCGAGGTAGCCGGAGAGCTCGCGCTGCTTCTCGAAGCGGACGGCGAGCGCGGCCACGGCGATGGCCGCCAGCGCCGCCGCGATCCGCCGCTGCGACGTGCGCGGGGCGGAGCCCGCCCCGATCCAGAGGGCGACCGAGACGAGCGCGAAGAGCGCGAGGCGATCGGAGACGTGCGCGCCGGCGGCCACCACGTCGGGCACGGCGAAGTAGAGCACCACGAACACCGCCGCCGAGAGGAGCCAGCCGTCGTGGCGGCGGAGCCGCGGCCCGCGGCCGCTGCGCGCGAGCGCGAGGTGCACCACCGCCACGAAGAGCGCGAGCACCACCGCTGCCGCGAGGAAGAGCTCGCGCCGGTCGATGGACACGAGCGAGTAGCCCACCGCCAGCTTCGCGGCGAGCTCCGGCAGGGGAATGCGGCCCGAGGCGTGGCCCCGGTGCGCCAGGATCCAGGCCGCGGACAGGGCGAGGCCGGGGGAGGCGGCCAGGACGGCCGCGCCTGCCCGGAGCGCGTAGGCCCGGAGCACGAGGCGCCTTCGCAGGCGGTTCCCGTTCGCCCGCGAGAGCGAGAGGGCCGCGTGCCACGCCAGGGTGACCCCCATGGCCAGGAGCGCGCCGCCGAAGGCGACCGTGTGCGCGAGGAAGAGGAGCACGGCCAGCACGGCGAGCCCTGCGAACCGCGCCGGCGAGAGCCGCCCGCGCTGCCGCGCCCAGAAGCCGTACGCCAGGAACGCGAGCCCGAAGCCGTAGCAGAAGTTCCAGAAGCCCATGTGGAACGGGTACGCGTGCACGAACGGGAACGCGGCGAGCGCCGCCCACCAGCCCTGGGCTCCCCTCGGCAGGACGGCGCGGAACGCGAGCGGGAAGAGGAGCGTGTAGCCGGTGAGGACGATCTTCTCCGCCGTGAGGGGCGACACGGCCTGGAGGAGACCCGCCAGCAGGGCCTGCGTGAGCCAGTTCGGCTGCGCTCCCCAGTTCGCGTGGTACCAGGACTGGAGGAGCGGCGAGCTGGCGTGCCGCAGCAGCGCGAGGACGTTCTCGACGTGGAGGGGCCCGTCCTGCGTCGGGAAGAACCGCACGAGCCAGATCGGCAGGACGTGCAGGGCCAGCACGGCGGCGAACACGGCCGGGGCGAGGCGCGAGCCCGGCCGCGGATCGGGCTGGCCCTGCCGCCGGGGCGCCCAGGCGAAGCGCGCGCTCCCCGCGAAGCTCCAGGCGAAGGCGGCGCCGATCCCGGCCATCTGCGCGACGTAGCGCAGCGGCCCGAGCTCGGGCCTGCCGAGGGCGCGGGCGAGCGCGAGCCCCGTTCCGAGGAACGTGGCGAACTGCACGAGCGCACCCACCGCGCTCACGCCGTGGTAGCGCAGGAGCCTCCCCGCGCGGCCCCCAGCGGTCGCCCCGCGCCTGTCACGGAACGTGAAGGCGTCGTGCAGCAGGAAGTTCCACACGATGCTCGCCTCGATGGCGAGCGCGGAGGCGGCCGCGTCGGGGATGCGGAGCACGCCCGCGAAGAAGTGGAGGGCGGCGAGGTTCGCCGCCACGCCGGAGAGCCCCACCAGGGCAAACCGGGCCATGCGCTCGCCGGGACGGGGCAGACCCCTCCCGAAACCTGCTCGAAGAACCCCCTTCATCGGGCGGATCCCCTCTCGGACTCACGCTGTGGCGTGAGCGCCGGCCGGGGCATCCCGCGAAGGAGGTCCGTGCCCGAAGGGGGTTGCGTGCTCGCCTGCTGCCGCGCCGTCGGGCGAGGACTACGCGGCGCTCGCCTCGGCGAGCGAGAGCACGATGCCGAGCAGGTCGTCGACGTCGAACGGCTTCGACAGGTGCGCGAGGACTTCGTGGTGATCGCCCGGGGCGGGGCCGGCCGTCATGGTGATGACCGGGATGTGCTCGAAGCGCGGGTCCGCCCGCATCTCCCGGAGGAACTCGAGGCCGCCCAGGCGCGGCATGCGGAGATCGAGGACGATCACGCTCGGGCAGGCGCCGGTGCGCAGCCGCTCGAGGCCGTCCACCCCGTCGACGGCCAGCTCCACGCGAAGGCCGGCGGCGCGCAGCGCGTCGGCCAGCGAGACGCGGACGTCCGCGTCGTCCTCGATGAGGAGGATGTGCTTCTCGGGCATCGCCCGCACTGTAGCGGCGTCGTCGGGCCGGTTCGCGTCACGCGATCGCGTGACGCGGGACCGCGCAGCGGCGCAGTCGTACCCTCAGTTGAGGAGCTTCCTCGACGGGGCCTCGCCGGGAAGGCCTTCCAGCTCCAGCCCTTGCCGCGTCAAGAGGTAACGGACCATCCCGCTGCCGCGTGCGGTGTCGAGCCTCGCCTCGAAGGCGGGACCGGTGATCGCGCCGAGCTGGAGCGTCTTCTTGAGGTTCACGACCCGGCCATTCACGAGCTCCCCCGCCACCTGCTGCACGCCGGCGTCCCGGCGGTAGAGGTCGAGGGCGGCCTGGTGGAGCGTCGCGGCGAGCGCGGGCTCGAGGGGGATGGTGGAGAGCAGGACCGAGATGAGGGTCCAGGCCTGGGGGTCGGCCGGCATCGAGGACATTCTAACCCACCGCGCGCCGCGGGCCGCCTTTCCCGGCCGGTGCCCGCGTCGTAGAACTCGCGCGTGAACCTCGTCCTGATCGAGCCGGAGGAGCTCGGCGCCGACGGGACGGCACGCCTCGGCGGACGCCGGCTCGCGCACGTGCGAGAAGTCCTCGGCGCCGGACCGGGCGAGCGCGTCCGGGTGGGGATGGTGGGCGGGCGGCTCGGCGAGGCCGAGGTCCTGTCCGCCTCGGAGCGTGAGCTGGTGCTGCGCCCGGCCCTCGACGCCGACCCGCCGCCGCCCGCGCCCGTGTCGCTCCTCCTCGCCCTGCCGCGCCCGAAGATCCTGCGCAGGGTGCTCCAGTCGGCGGCGTCGATGGGCGTGAAGCGGATCGTGCTGCTGGGATCGTGGCGCGTGGAGAGGAGCTACTTCGCATCTCCGCTCCTCGCGCCGGCGGCGCTTCGCGAGCAGCTCCTCCTCGGCCTCGAGCAGGGCCGCGACACGATCGTGCCCGAGGTCGCGGTGCACCGGCTCTTCAAGCCGTTCGTGGAGGACGAGCTCGACGGCGCGTTCCCGGAGCCCTCCCGCCTCCTCGCGCACCCCGCCGGCGCGCCGCCGATCGAGTCGCTCGCGCCGCGCGGGCCGCGCGCGGCGCTGGCCGTCGGCCCCGAAGGCGGCTGGACGCCCTACGAGGCCGGGCGGCTCGCGGAGCGCGGGTTCGCGCCCTTCTCGCTCGGCCCTCGCGCGCTCCGCGTGGACGCCGCGGTCCCGTACGCCATCGGGCAGGCGGAGCTGTGGCTCAGGTCCCGGGCGAAGGGGCCGAGCTGAGCCCACCTCGCCGTCGATCGCGGCCTCGACCGCGAGCCCGAGCCCGACTCCGATCGCGAGCTGAAGCGGGGCGGCCGCGACGGCGGCGTGGAGCGCGGCACGCGACCCGGCGGCGAACGGCATCGCGCTGCGATGCTCGCTTCGATACAATGCCCGTCCACGCTCCTGTCCCAGCCGCCGGCGCCCGCGCCGGCATGTCCACGAGGCCGCCATGCCCGCGACGTCCGTCCCCGAGCTCGTGCCACCTTCGCGCCTCCTCCTCGGCCCGGGGCCGAGCATGGTCCATCCGCGCGTCCTCCGCGCCATGTCGACGCCGCTCCTCGGCCACCTCGACCCGAAGTTCCTCGAGATCATGAACGAGGTCCAGGCGCAGCTCCGGGACGTGTTCCGCACCCGGAACCCGTTCACCATCGCGGTCTCCGGCACCGGCTCCGCCGGCATGGAGGCGGCGCTCGTGAACCTCGTCGAGCCGGGCGACACCGCGGTCGTGGTCGCCGCCGGCGTGTTCGGGAACCGCATGGTGGAGATCGCCGGGCGCTGCGGCGGGCACGTCGTGAAGCTCGAGGTCCCCTGGGGCGAGACGATCGATCCGGGCCGCATCGAGGAGGCGCTCCGCAAGGAAGGCAAGGTCAAGGTGGTCGCGCTCGTCCACGCCGAGACGTCGACCGGTGCGCAGCAGCCGATCGAGGGCCTGGGCAAGCTCTGCCACGCGCACGGCGCGCTCCTCGCCGTCGACACCGTCACCTCGCTGGGCGGCGTCCCGGTGAGCGTGGACGAGTGGGAGGCCGACGCCGTCTACTCCGGCACGCAGAAGTGCCTCTCCTGCCCGCCCGGCCTCGCCCCGCTCACGCTCTCCCCGCGCGCGCTCGAGGCGGTGAAGGCCCGGAAGACGAAGGTCCAGAGCTGGTACCTCGACGCCGGCATGGTCGCGGACTACTGGGCCGAGGGAAAGCGCGTCTATCACCACACCGCGCCCATCTCGATGGTGTACGCGCTCCGTGAAGCGCTGCGCCTCGTCCTGGAGGAGGGCCTCGAGGCCCGCTTCGAGCGCCACCGCCGCCACTCGGCCGCGCTCATGGCCGGCGTCTCCGCGCTCGGTTGCGAGCCGCAGGCGCAGGAGGGCCGCCGCCTCTCGTCCCTGAGCTGCGTGCGCGTCCCCGCCGGCGTGGACGACGCCGCCCTGCGGAAGTACCTCCTCGCCGACCACGGCATCGAGATCGGCGGCGGCCTCGGCCCGCTCGCCGGCAAGGTCTGGCGCATCGGCCTCATGGGCGAGTCCGCGCGACAGGAGAACGTCCTCGCGGTCCTGGCCGCGATCGAGCAGGGCATGGCGAAGCAGGGGAAGGGCCCGAAGACGGGGACGGCCGTGACGGCGGCGCTGGAGCGGTACGCCCGGACGGCGTAGCCGCGAGACGGCTCGGGAAGGTCGCGGCCCCCTTCACCACGGGTGGAGGGGGCCGTCGCGTCCACGGGTCCGCCGCCCGGCACGGCCGGAGGCGCGAGCCCGCGGATCCTCCGCTGGAGCGGACGCGCGGAAGGGCGGTGCGGCGCGTCGCCGCACGCCGATCGGTGCGGCCACGCGCTGCGTCGCGCCCGATGGCGGTGCGACAGGACGCCACACCGTGCCTGATTGCCGTCAATTACAAACCGGGATTTGGTTGAATTGGCGCGTCGAGGCGGACGGCTTTGCTCATAGTGCGACAATCCGCCCCAATTGCCCCGTTCCTGAGAATTCTTTCAGGCTGCTACGGTCGTCTGCGGAACCCGGGGCGCTCACATCGAGTCGATACGCACGCGGCTGGCAGACGGGTGGATCACCCGACGTCATCTGCGCCCGCCCGCCGCAGCACACGGAACGGAGGGACGAAAATGAGATCCGCACCCTGGAGGATCCCCATCCTCGCGGCCGCGCTCCTCGCGCCGGCCGCGCAGCCGCGAGCCGCGCAGACCCAGCTCGATCCCAGCACGCTGACGCGCTACCTGGATCCGCTGCCGGTGCCGGCGAAGCTCGACGGGACGGTTTCACAGACCGTCACGCTGTCGGAGTTCACGCAGCAGGTGCTGCCGTCGAACTTCAAGGCCGGACCCTACGGCGGGAAGACGCTCGTGTGGGGTTACAACGGCTCGTACCCGGGGCCCACCATCGCGGCGAAGCGCGGCGTCCCGTTCCAGGTGACCTGGGTGAACAACCTCGTGAGCCCGGCGCTCCTGCCCTATCTGCCCATCGACCAGACGCTGCACTGGGCCGATCCGCTCGGCTGCGGCCAGACCGCGTGCGCCGGCAAGGCGTACACCGGGCCCGTCCCGGTCGTCACCCACCTGCACGGCGGCGAGATCCCGTCGGCGTTCGACGGGAACCCGGAGGCGTGGTTCACGCCGGGCCTCGCCATCAAGGGCAAGGGGTTCGTCACCAACACCTACGTCTATCCGAACGGCCAGGAGGCGACGACCCTCTGGTACCACGACCACGCCCTCGGCATCACTCGACTCACCGTGTATGCCGGCCTCGCGGGCTTCTACCTGCTGAGGGACGCGGCGCACGAGCCGTCGAACCTGCCCGCCGGCTCCTTCGAGCGCGAGATCGTGATCCAGGACCGGATCTTCGACACGAACGGCCAGCTCCTCTACCCGAAGACGAGCAGCAGCCACAGCAGCCATCCCTTCTGGATCGACAACTTCCAGGGCGACGTCATCGTCGTGAACGGGAAGGCCTGGCCCTATCTCAACGTGGAGCCGCGCAGGTACCGCTTCCGCCTCCTCAACGGCTCGAACTCCCGGATCTACACGCTGCAGCTCCAGACCACGTCCGGCTCGGCCGGACCGGCCTTCTGGCAGATCGGGACCGACGGCGGCCTCCTGGACAAGCCGATCCAGGTGAGCCAGCTCACCATCGCTCCGGGAGAGCGGGCCGACGTGATCGTCGACTTCGGCGGCATCGCCGGCGGGACGTCCTTCCTCCTCAAGAACTCGAACTCCGGCGGCCACAACTCGTCGTACAGCGACAGCTCCTGGAGCGATCGCTACGGCAGCTCGAGCGGGACGGGCGAGATCATGAAGGTGAACGTCTCGCTCCCCCTGAGCGGCTCCGACACGAGCCTCAACCCGTCCGCGCTCCCGAACCTGCGCCCGAACAACCCCATCGTGAAGCTCTCGCCGACGGTGACCTCGTCGACGCCCAGGCGGAACATGACCCTGGAGCACGGGAACGACGAGTTCCTGCTCAACGGCATGCACTGGAGCGACGCCGCCACCGAGCTGCCCCGGGTCGGCGCCACCGAGGTGTGGAACCTCGACAACAGGACGGGTGACACGCACCCGATCCACCTGCACCTGGTGCAGTTCCAGCTGCTCAACGGGTCCGGTGGCTGGGGAGGCTCGAGCTCCGATCCCTCCGCCAACGGCTGGAAGGACACGATCCCCGTCACGGGCTGGAACGGCGTCGCCGTGGTCGCTCGCTGGGCGCCCCAGGACACGCCCGCGGGCGGCGTGCAGCCGGGCCAGAACCTCTTCGACTTCGATCCCACGGCGACGAAGGGGACCACGGACAGGTTCGGGTACCCCGGCGGCCCAGGCTACGTGTGGCACTGCCACATCCTCGAGCACGAGGACAACGAGATGATGCGGCCGCAGATCGTGAAGCCATAGGGGTCGGCGCCCGGCGTGGCGAGAAAGGGGGCCGCGAGGCCCCCTTCTCTCGGCCCGCGCGGCTGCACGACATCGCGTCCTCGCACGGTCGAGCGGGATCGCGAAGCGGCGACGAACGACCGGAGGCACCGGACGGCGGTGGCGGGCTCGAGCAGCGTCCCCGTACGACGGTGCGTCGAGCAGCCCGGTACATCTTGATCGGGCGGATATGGTCATCGTCCGGATAAGGTACTCCGGTGACCACCTCGCCCCGATGGCTCCTCAGGAGCTCGCATGAGCTACCCCGGAACCGGCGCCTGCGCGCGGCGGCTCGGGCCGCAGCATCGAAAGGCGCGGACTGGTTCGTCCTGATCGCGACTCCACCCCCGGTTCTCGGTCGCGCTGCGTCGAGACAGGTCGAAACGCTCGTGGTCGCCGGCCGCGCTGCTCAGCTGCGAACGGGCAGGCTGCGATGGGGACGGTGTCGTTGACGAACTGCAACGGATGAGGCGTCCCTCTGGGCCAGGAGGCCCGGAAGGCCGAGCCCCACGGTAGCGATCTCCGGGCTCCGGTGCGAACCATCGGTCGCCGGTCAACCGCGCTCCCGATGACCATATCCGCCCGATCAGTTGCGCGGCTCGAGAGGTGCCGCGTTCGTACGGGCACATCGGCGGGCACCCTCCGCTTCGCCCAGCGCCTGGCTCGCAAGACTCGGTGGTCCGCGCCCGGCTCGGAACTCTCCGAACACCCTGGAATGCGGATCGGGCAGCCCCGCAGCCCGGACCTCACCCCGCCCTCCCCTCCTCCACGAACCTCGCGATCCTCTCCCGCAGCATCGGCAGCGTGACGGACCCGTCCTCGAGGACCGCGTCGTGGAAGGCCCGGATGTCGAAGCGCGGGCCGAGCGCCTTCTCCGCCTCCTCGCGCAGGCGCCGGATCTCGAGGGAGCCGAGCATGTACGCGGTGGCCTGGCCCGGCCAGGCCACGTAGCGGTCCACCTCGGAGGCGGCGAAGGCGGGGTCGATGCCGGCGTTCGTGACGAGATAGTCGATGGCCTGCTGGCGGCCCCAGCCGAACACGTTCAGGCCGGAGTCGACGACGAGCCGCGCGGCGCGGAACGCCTCGCTGGCGAGGCCGCCGAGGCGATACACGTCCGCGGAGAAGAGGCCCATCTCTCCGGCGAGGCGCTCGGCGTAGAGGGCCCACCCCTCGGCGAAGCCGGAGTTGAACACGTACGCGCCGATGCGCGGGCCGTCCCCGCGCTCGTGGGCGAGCGTGATCTGGAGGTGGTGCCCGGGGATGGCCTCGTGGAACGCGGTCGACTCGACCTCGGCGCGCGGCTTGTGCTCGGGATCGAAGGCATTGATGAAGTAGATCCCCGCGAGCTTCCCACCGGAGAAGTCCTCGGTGTAGCTCTCCGCGGGGTTCGCGGCCCGCCGGAACTCCGGGTACTCGCGGACGGTCACCTGCGCCTTGGGGACGCGCCCGAACCAGCGCGGCATGGCCGCCGCCGCGCGGGCCACCGCCGCGTTCGTCACGGCGAGGATCTCCTCCTTGTCCTTGAACCGGAAGGCGGGGTCCTCGCGCAGGCGGCGGAGCAGCCCGGTCACGTCGGAGGTGCCGAAGCTCCGCTCGGCGATGCGGCGCATCTCCGCGTGGATCGCCTCCATGCGGGCGAGGCCCGTCCGGTGGATGACCTGGGGCTCCACGTCGAGCGTGGTGCGGCTCCGCACGGAGCCGCGGTAGCACCTCTCCCCGTCCGGCAGCGACAGGAGCGAGGGCTTCGCTCGCGCGCGCCCCAGGTACTCGTTCGCGAGGTAGGTCCGGTAGCGCGTCACGGCGGGCAGGACGTCGCGCTCCACGATGGCGGTGAGCTCGCCCTTGAGCGCGGGATCGTCGGCCCGCGCGCCGGGGCGCGTGAACGGCCACGCGGCGGGCTGCGTGGCGAGGAGCCGGTCCACCTCGCCCAGGACGCGTTCCACGTTCTCGCGGGTGGCGACGTAGCCGAGCGCGGCGCCCTCGCGCAGGTTCGCGATCTCCTGATCGATGCGGCCGGCCAGGCGCCGGAGCCTCGCCTTCGCGGCCTCCTTCAGCGCGGGCGTGCCGACCGGCTGGATCTCGGCGAGCGAGGAGAACTGGCCCGGCCAGCCGCCGATCGACGACACCGCCCACAGCTCCGAGCGGCACGGCCGCGCCGCGACGGATCCCTCCAGCGCCTGGACGAGGATGCCGAGCGAGAGCGCCTCCGGCGTCCCGGCGAGCGACGCGCGCTCGACGGCGCGCGCCCTCGCGAGGATCCCGTCCTCGAAGCGGTGCCATGCCGCGATCGCTTCGGGGCGGACGTCCGTGACCCCCGCGTGGTCGGCGCCGGGCCAGCCGGTCCGGGTGGCCGCCTCGGGCGAGCGGCGGAAGCGCTCCCGCAGGTACTCGTCCTCCAGGGCGCGGACCTCGTCGCGGGCCCGCGAGGACGGCACCGCGGGACCCCGTGTGGCGCATGCGACGGCGATGACGACGAGGAGCAGCGTGGTTCGCACGATGGAAGCCTCCGCGGGCGCAGCCTAGCGGGGGCGCGCGGGCGGGCGCCACGACCGCGTCGGGGCGGAGGGAGCGCGGGCGCGGTCGCGCGGAGGGTGCGCCGGATCGGCCGACCCCGGGGAGATCGCTGGCCGGGCCGACCGCCCCTCCCTAGGTTGCGCGTCGGGGCGGGGCTGGAGGCGGCGGCATGGCGGGCCCGGAGGGCAGCGGCGGGAAGGCACCGGTGATGAGGTTCCTGGAGGCGCTCGCCGACGCGTGGCGCGAACGCGCCTCGGAGCGGCGGGCGGCGGCGGCCCCCAAGGCCATGCGCGACGGGAACGTGGCGCGCTCGCGGATCGCCGCGGCCGCGGAGGCCCGGCTCGCGGTGCGCTCGGGGGTGCGGCTCGACGATTTCCTGCGCGGCCGGCTCGCCAAGTACGTGGTGAAGCTCCCCGTGACGCTCGAGGAGCTTCCCGTCGCCATCGACGTCTCGGGCGGCGAGGCCGTGGTCCGCTCCCGCGCGCCGGCGTGGTCGGGAGCGCGGGCCGCTCCGGCCCCCACGCTCGCCCGCGCGCTCGTGGCGAGGGAGGGCCCGTACGCGGAGCGCGAGATCGGCGACGCGGAGGCGGCGCTCGACGCGCTCGACACCCGCGCCGAGGCGGCCGGGGCGCGCATCGACGAGATGTCGAGCGCCCTGTCGAGCGCGCTCGCCGCGGGCCAGCTCGCCGCGCGCCCGGACGTCGTGGCGACGCCCGAGCAGCTCGGCCGGCCTCCGGTGCCGTCGCTCGCGCCCGTCGCCGCCCTGCGCGGCTTCGTGGCCGCGCTGCTCG
>DATDDC010000481.1:0-4252 GCA_036523995.1 Anaeromyxobacter sp. | reverse complement strand
CCGGCTCGGGAACTTCGAGCTCGCCCAGAACGGCACGCTCTTCCTCGACGAGATCAGCGAGCTGCCGCTCGAGGTGCAGGCGAAGTTCCTGCGCGTCCTCGAGGAGCGCAAGATCCGGCGGCTGGGCGGGCGCGGCGAGGTGGAGGTGGACGTGCGCGTGCTCTGCGCCACGAACCGCGACCTCAAGGAGGAGATCCGCCGCGGGCGCTTCCGGGAGGACCTCTACTTCCGGCTCCACGTTTTCACCATCCAGCTCCCCACGCTGAAGGAGCGGCGGGAGGACATCCCGCTCCTCGTCCACCACTTCATCGAGAAGTACAACGGCGAGACCGGCAAGAAGGTGCAGGGCGTGTCTCCGCCGGCGCTGGGGATCCTCCAGGCCTACTCCTGGCCCGGGAACATCCGCGAGCTCCGCAACACCGTGGAGCGCGCCATGATCCTGGCGGACGGAGACATCATCGGCGAGGAGCACCTGCCCCCCGACATGCAGGCCTCGCGGCCCGAGGCGGCGACGCTGCGGGTGGCGCTGGGGATCCCCATCGACCAGGTGGAGAAGGAGTACATCCTCGCCTCGCTCCAGAAGAACGGCGGCAACAAGGCCCGCACCGCCGAGGTCCTCGGCATCAGCGAGAAGACGCTCTACAACAAGCTGAACCGCTACGCCGCCGAGGCCCGCGAGCGCGCCGGAGAGGCCGCCGAGCCCGGCGAGGAGCCCGCGCAGACCCCGGCGGCGGGCGTGAAGGGCTAGCGGCCGCTCCTGCTCAGGCGTGATCGCTCGGCTCGGCGTCGGCGATGGAGGCGGACACCTCGACGCAGCCGCGGCCCGCCCGCTTGGCGCGGTAGAGCGCAGCGTCGGCCGCCCGCACCAGCGCCTCCGCCGCGGTGTCCGGCCCGTCGTGCGGGAGGCAGGCCACGCCGAAGGAGGCGCCGATGGAGATGCGCCGCCCCGTGACCTCGAGCGTCGCCTCCTTGAGGCGGGCGCAGATGCGCTCGGCGAGGACGCGGCCCTCGTCGGCCGTGGTGTGGGGGAGGAGGAGCACGAACTCGTCGCCGCCGTAGCGCGCGCCGAAGTCCGTCTCGCGCAGCTCCCCGCGGATCACCGCGGCGACGGCGGCGATGGCGCGATCGCCGGCGGCGTGGCCGAGGGTGTCGTTCACGGGCTTCAGGTGGTCCATGTCGGCCATCACGGCGGTGAGGGGCGTGCCGTACCTGCGGGCGCGCTTCACCTCGTCGTCGATGCGGGCGCGGAAGGCACGGAGGTTCGCGAGCCCGGTGAGCGGGTCCGTCTGGGCCAGCTCGCGGAGCGCCGTCTGGCTCTGGGAGAGGCGCAGCGTCCGCTCCAGGCGGGCCCGCAGCTCCCGCTCCGAGAAGGGCTTCTGGAGGTAGTCGGCCGCGCCGAGATCGAGGGTGCGAACCTTCACGGACTCGTCCGCCCGCCCCGACACGAAGATCACCGGGATGTCCGCCGTCGAGGCGTCGGCGCGGAGCCGCTCGAGGGCCTCGAGGCCGTCGACCCGCGGCATGAACAGGTCCATGAGGATGGCGTCCGGGTGCTCGGCGCGGGCGAGGTCCACCGCCGCCTGGCCGTCCGGCGCCGTCGAGACGTCGTACTCCGGCTCGAGGAGCGCCCGGAGCGCCTCGCGCGCGTCCGGCTCGTCGTCCACGACGAGCACGCGAGGCCGCTCGCGCAGGGTGACCGCCACGGGCGGGTTGGCGGCCTGCTCCTGGGGGGCGCGCAGGGCGGCCTCGAGCTCCTCCGCCAGCCGCCGCAGGCGGGCCACCACCTCCGCTGCCGGCCTGGCCGGCGCGCCCGGAAGGAAGAGCTCGGCCGCGGCGCGCAGCTCGGCCGCGGCGGCGGCGAGGAGCGCCTCCCGCCGGCTGGCCGCGTCGCGCAGGACCCGGTTCGACTCGGCCACCTCGGCGATCGCCGAGGGCAGCGCCTCGTGCACGCGGCTCGCGAGCTCCGAGGGGGAGAGGCCGATCGCGTCGTGGAGGACCCGGAGCAGCGGCGCGAGGGGGTCGGAGGACGCGACGGGCGCGTCCCCGACCCCACCCGTTTCCCGTCGCTGGTCGTTCGCTCCGGGCATCGTCCTGCATCTGGGGAGCGCGGCGAGGGTTCGTGGATCTCGGAAGGAGCGCGGACGGAACCAGGCCCCGGCCCCCCCGTGGCCGGCGACCGCCCGCGTTCACCAGAGGAATCAGCCGATCCAAGCGTATAGCGCAGCGGCGATCGGGATCCACGGGATCCCCACCAGGGCTGCGACCAGGATCTTCCGCACGACGCGGCGGCGCGCGGCCGTCATTGGATTCCTCGAGGTGAACGCGGCGGCGTTCCTCGCCGTGCCGAGCAAGGGTGATGCCGGCGCGAGGCATGCGACAAAAGGCCCTCCGGCCTGCGCGCCCGCCCGGCGGGCCGGAAGGAAATCCATGCACGGTCGGGTAGAGGGCAGAATATTGTTCGGACGGAAGGAGCGCCCCGATGGCCGAGCCCGTGCTCATCTACGGCAAGGACACCTGACCTTACACGTCCGCCGCCCGTGAGGATTTCGGCGCCAAGGGAGTCCCGGTCGAGTACTACGACGTGAAGAAGGACGCGGCCGCGATGGCCCGCTTCCTCGAGCTCTCCGGCGGAGACCGGCGCGTCCCGCTCATCGTCGAGCGCGGTCGCGTGACGGTGGGTCACGGGGGGACGTGAGGGGTGTGACGGCTCCCGGTCGGGAGCGTTCATCTTGCTGGGGGGCGCGATGAAGCCGCACCCCCCAGTCCCCCGCTCGCTCCGGCCCAGCCTCATACGGCTGGGCCGGCGCTCGCCTTCGCTACCCGCGGTAGAGCGCGCGGCGCCCGCCGCGGAACCCGCCGCCCACGAATTCGGTCGGCGGTCGCTCGAGCATGAACTGGAACCACTGCTCGCCGTAGAGCTTCCCGAGCTTGAGCTTCTTGCCGTTCTGCAGGGCCTGGAGCGAGGTCTTGAGCTTCTCGTCCGAGGCGTTCGCGGCCACGGCGCGGGAGAGCAGGGCGATGGCCTCGTCGTGCCGGCCCTCCTTCTCGAGGATCCAGGCGTAGGCCGACCAGAGCACGCCCTCCTTCTTGTTCGTCTTCACGGCGTCGTCGAGCACCTTCCTCGCGCCGTCGAGGTCGCGCTTGCGGTAGCGCGTCACGCCGAGCATCCCGCGCGCGATCCAGTTGCGGGAGAAGCTCTTCTCGAGGTGCGGGAGCGCGGCCTCCAGGTCCTCGCGCAGGTAGAGCAGGATCCCGATGTTGGAGTGGAGCTGCGAGGCGACGAGGAATTGCCAGGGCGCCAGGCCGAAGCCGCCCTGCAAGGTCAGCACGGCCTTGTCGAGCTTGCGGGCCTGCACGTCCTTCTGCATGGCCTCGAAGACGGCCTCGAGCTTCTTCCAGGTCCTGCGGGCGAGCACGAAGTAGGCCACGGCGGTCGCCAGGACGCCGGGGAGGATGGCCGCGGCGAGACCGAAGTCCGTGCCGCGCGCGAGCGCGGCCGACACGGCGACCCCGACCGCGATGGAGATGAGGAGGTTGTACATTGCCCTTCCGTTTCCGCGCCCGGTACGGATACACGCGCGCGACTCGGTGCCGCAAGGGAAAACGCCGCGCCGGGGCGGCGGCGATCCGGCAATGGCCCTCCCCGGACTCGAACCGGGACGGGGGGTCACCCCTCTCGATTTTGAGTCGAGCGCGTCTACCAATTCCGCCAGAGGGCCGTGCGCGGCGCACCGTAGCAGAAATATCGGATTTGCGCAGCGCCCGGCCGCTATAATGCCGCGAAAGGCCCGGTTTGCCCCGCGTGCAATCCGGGAGAATCTCACCCCGCGACAAGGAGAGATCGGATGCCCCGCCAAGCCGCCCCCCCCACGCTCGACGCGCTCGTGCGCGAGGCGATGGATCCCGTCGTGAAACGTGCATCGCTCGTCATCGCCCGGGCCGTGGCCCAGATGGCGGCCGAGCGTCTCGAGTCGGAGCTGGAGGGAAGCGTCGGCCGCTCGAGCCGCCGGGCCCGCGTCAACGGGCGGGCGTCGCGCGCGCGCGGGCAGATCAGCCGCTGGGCCGCCGACCGGCGGGCGCGGCGCGTGCCGAACTTCGTCATCGACCTCACCGGGCTCAAGACGAAGAAGCAGATCGTCGCCAAGTACGGCGAGGGCGTGGTGTTCGAGAAGGGGAAGCCCGCGCAGAAGACGAGGAGCTAGCCTCGGCGACGCCCGCCCGGCCGGCCGCGCTCGGGGCGGCCGCGCCCGCG
>DATDDC010000480.1:0-4224 GCA_036523995.1 Anaeromyxobacter sp. | reverse complement strand
AGTTCCCCCGGCAGCTCGGGCATGCCCGCTACAGGCAGCCGCTGCGTCACGCGCGGCGCGCTGATGCTGAGAGGCTCCGTCCTGTACGTCGCTCGTTCGTGGCTCGTGGGGTCCGCACGCCCTTCGGCGATGAGGCGCTTGGGCTCCTGGTCGACATGCGCAAGGACCGCGACGACGAGCCGGCCGCGGCACAGCGAGGTGGAAGCATCCGTCGTCCACCAAGGGTCGATCAGAGCCTGAAGCGAATCGTCAGGGCGTGTCGGCATCGCCGCGAGCCGCCGACTTCCAGATCGAGTCGTCGAACTTCAGCTCTCCACGGTCCCGCACGTGCTCGCCGGCGAGCTCGTCGAGCCATTCCGCGCCTTCGTCGTACACTGCATCGTAGCGGGGTGGCGGAACGGGCTGCACGTACGACCGCTCCGTCCTGCGTGCCTCGAACGCGGCCCGCAGGCGCTCGCGAGCGGCGGCCATTCGCTCGGCGCGCTTCTTCTCCTGCCGACGCGTCGGCGTGGTCTGCTCCGAAGCGACAGGCACCGCCGGCTCCGTTGCCTCGGTGGGTCGCACCAGCGTCCTAAAGTCGAGCGTCTCACCCGGCGCTGCACGCATCATCGGCGGCGTCCGGTACACGTACTCGAGGAGCCCGGCCGTGTCGTCGCCGAACTCGTGGACGGCGCGCTTCACCGAGCGCGCCACAACGAGGGGCAGGTGGCGATCGAGATCGTCGAAGAGGTCCGGATCATCGACGGAGTAGCGAATGACTTCCTCCGGTGTCCGGGGGCTCGAGACGCGCTGCTCCGTCGCGCCAAGCATGGCGAGCACCGCCGGGATCCTCTCGTAGACACTCTCAGTCCAGGGGCCGAACTTATAGAACCTCCACGGCGCGCCAGTGAACGTCTCGCCGTCGTGCGCCTGAGCGTGGGCCAGGTCAGCTAGGTACACGAGCTTGAGGAGGTGGATGGCACCGAGATCGCGACGCCCCCACTCTTCGCGGCTCGCGACCGCGAGGGCGTACTTCAGCACCAGGTCGACGCGGGAGGTATCCATGCGCAAGGTGGGATGCCGGTCACGCGCCCCGTACCGTCATAATGGCTCGATCCGGCGGCTGCTGGCCACGGGTTAGTCATGTCTTGGGCCGCCCCGCGAGCGCACAGGAGCATACCTGCTCAGGGTGCGTCAGGTCGATCTGCCCCAGCGTGGACGCACGGGCTCGGGGGCTCGGAACTCGCGAACGTTCGCGTTTATCGCAAGCCCCCATCGGCTTGACGAGACGTCAGCGACCAAGCGAAATGCGCGTGACCATATCAGCGGAATCAAGTGGCGCGTCTCGAACACGCCGCGAGCGCTCGTGCCGATCCCTGCTGGCGATGACGTCGAGAGTACTCCGTCGCAGCCGCTGATTGCGCCCCGCCTCAGTGCGCCTTCACGGCCTCCACCGGCGGCGCGAGCTCGAAGCGGATCGGCACGGCGGCCCTCCCGCCCTGGACCGGCGCCAGCGTGGCGAGGGCCTCCCGCACGCACGCGGCGAAGTCGGCGTCGCCGACGGAGTCGGCGGCGATGGCGGCGCGGGGACCGCCCAGGTCGGCGACGAGGACGCCGTCGAGGCCGGGATCCTTCTTCAGGGCGCTCGCGTAGCAGACCTCGAGGTCGCGCGAGCGCGCGAGCACGGCCTTCTTGAGCTCGGCGGGACCTGCCAGCGGCTCGCCCACCTCGATCCTCGGCTGGGCGCCCTGCGCGGCCGACACGAGCGGGCGCTCCGCGGCGGCCCCGCCGTGCGCGAGCACCGTGAGCCCGTCGACCCAGCGCCAGGCGATGGGCTCGATCGGCAGCGTGTACGTCTTGCCCCGGGGACCGCTGGCGCAGGTCGCGTCGTCGGGCAGGTCGAACACCACGCGAAGCGTGAGCGTGCCCCGGCGCTGCGCCTCGAGGACGCGCTTCGCCGCGCTCGCCTCGGCCTCGACCGCGAGGCTCCTCGCCTCGGTCGGCCAGAGCCGCGCCACGCCGTCGGCCACGGGGAGCTGCACGGGCTCCTGCAGCGCGAGGCGCCGCTCGGGACCGTCGTAGGGCGCGAAGGCGAGCTTGGCGGCGGGGACCGACACGACGTAGCGCCCCTTCAGCGCCGCGGCCCGCTCGGCGTCGTGGCCCGACTCGGCCTCGCCGCGCTCCACGGCGTCGCCGCGCGGGCGGAGCCGCTCCGACGGCTCGAGCGAACGGCACAACCCCTTCACGTCGTCGGCGGTCACGATGGGGAGCTGCGGCCTGTCGAGGCCCGAGCCGTCGTGCTGGACCACCAGCGTGGAGGTGCTCCCGGCCGGGGCGGCGACGGGGAGCACGAGGACCAGGGCGGCGAGCGCATGGATCATGGCGTGATTCTATGCACCGTCGCGGCCCGCACGCCGTTTTCCCGTCCTCGTTTCCGGCGGCGGCGCGAGCTGGCGGCACGCCCCCAGGGGCCCCGAGCGGCGGGGCCCGCCGGGCGATCACCCCACGCGGACGCGCAGCGCCCCGGGCAGGATGCGGATGCGCGCGGGGAGCCGTCCGGGCTGCTCGCCGTCCACGTCGAGCAGGACGGGCTCGTCGCCGATGGGTTCCGCCTCCACCGTGCGGGCGCGGAGGACCTCGGTGTTCCTGAGCGTGACATGGGTCCCGTCGTAGAGCATGCGCTTCTTCGTGATGAAGTCGGTGAAGCCGAGCCCCTTCCAGACCACGACGTCGAAGAGCCCGTCGTCGATGCGGGCGTTCGGCGCGACGTTCATCCCGCCGCCGAAGAAGCGACCGTTGCACACCGAGAGGGCCGTCACCCGCTGCTCCACCCAGGCGCCCTCGTCGGCGCGCCATCGAACCGGCTGGTCCGACCAGCGCAGGAGCGCCTTCGCCGAGGCCAGCATGAAGGAGAGCTTTCCGCTGCCGAGCTTGAGGCCGCGGTTCACCTCCTCCGAGACGACGCCGGAGATCCCGAACCCCGCCACGTTCACGAAGTGGCGCACCGCCGGCTTGCCGTCGCCGCCGACGAAGTCGATCCGGCCCAGATCGCAGACGATGTCTCGCCGGCTCGCCAGGGCCCGCGCCGCCGCGTCCAGGTCCTGCGGCAGCCCCAGCGTCCGGCGCAGGTCGCCGCCGGTCCCGCGGGGGATGAACCCGAACAGCGGGTCGGGCTCGCGAGGGCGCGCCAGCGTGAGCCCGTCCACCACCTCGCTGGCGGTGCCGTCGCCTCCCACCGCGATGACGAGCTCGCCCCCGGCGGCCACCGCCTCGCGCGCGAGCCGCGAGCCGTCCCCGCGCGCCTGCGTGAAGGCGCACTCGAAGTCCCCGATGGCGCTGCGCACGGCGCGGGCGATCCGGTCGAAGTGCCTGCCGGTGCGCCCGGCGGCGCTGCGCGGGTTGACGATGAGGAACGGCTTCACCGGGGCGAGGATACCAGCCCGCCCGGGTCAGCGCGTGGAGGCCTCGCGGAAGTGCGCCAGGACTGCGGAAATGGGCACCCCGGTGGGACAGAGCGCATCGCATCCGGCGCAGCCGGAGCAGGCGTGCAACGCCTCGCGCGCGAGCGGGAGCATCGCGCTCGAGCGCGAGTAGAGCCGGAAAGCGGCGTGCACGCCGAGGGCGCGGATGGCGGGCGATGCGGCGGCGAGATCGCAGCCGGTCTCGCACAGGCCGCAGGCGATGCAGGAAGCGGCGGCCTCGCCGGCGGCGCGATCCTCCGGACGGGTGGGGACGAGGCCCTCGGCGAGGTAGCTCTGCGTGAAGCGCTCGAGGCCCGTGCCGCGCTGCAGGAAGAGCCGCTTCAAGGGGTGCGCGACGAGCGCGCGGTAGCCGAGATAGGCGAGGGCGCCGAAGGAGACCGCCACGTCCCGAGTATACGGCGGCGGCGGACGTCGCCGTGCAGGTCCGCGCCATCCGCCCGCTCCTCGAGGAGGCCGGGATCCGCCCGCGAACGCCTCAGGAGCCGCCTCGGCCCGCGGCGGCCCGCCCCGCGAGCCAGCCCGTGAGGATGGCGACGCCGAGGCCCGTGCCATCGGTGGCCTGCTCGTGCCCGCCGATGACGGCGCCGGCCGCGAAGAGGCGCGGGTGCACCGGCCTTCCCCGCTCGTCGAGCGGCCGGAGGGCGCCGTCCACGCGGATCCCCGCCGAGAGGAGGGGCTGCGGCGCGCGGCGATCGCGCGCGGTGAGCGAGGCCGCCGGCCGGGCGGCGAGGTGGACCCCCGCGTCCGCGCCCTCGGCCGCCTG
>DATDDC010000479.1:0-1888 GCA_036523995.1 Anaeromyxobacter sp. | reverse complement strand
GCGGGTACGAGGCGGCGATGAGCGTGGCGACTGCGCCGATCCGGCGAGCGATCCCAGACGACATGTTTCCCTCCTCGAGCAGGTCCGCGTGAGGCCGCGAAGGCACTGCCTCGACCTGCGCGTATCGCCATTGGCCGGGAGCGGACAAGTCGATTCTCTTTATTGTGGTCATTGCAAGAATCGATGGCCGTGGCGGATTGCTACGCCTTGACCGGTCCGCGCCGTTCGGGCAAGTGAACATGTGGAACGGCCGATGCGGAGGTACGGAATGCGCACCAAGGAAAGGCAGGAGGCTCTGGTCTCGACGCTGAGGGCCTGGCAGCGCATCGAGACGCGGAGCATGGCCCAATCCGCGGCCATCGTGGAGAAGACGCGCAATCCCGTGATCCGCATGCTCATGGAGATCATCCAGCACGACTCCGCCCTCCACCACCAGGTGCAGCAGTTCATCATCGACAGCATGGAGAGCCGCGCCGTCAGCCTCACGGTCGAGGACCTCGAGCACGTCTGGGAGGCGATCGAGGCGCACATCGCGGCGGAGCGCGGCACGCGCGAGCTCGTGGGCGCGGCGCAGAAGGCCCTGGCCGGCACGAGGAACGTGGTCCAGCAGCTCCTCCTCTCGTACCTCGCGAGCGACGAGGAGAAGCACGACGGGCTGCTCGAGAACCTCGAGCTCATCAAGCGCGGCATGTACAAGAGCGCCTAGGGGCGCTCGCGCCGGGGCCACCCGGAGGCGCCATCAGCCGCTTCTATTGTCCCGAGAAGAACAATCCGGATTGTCGGTCGTGCCGCCTGCCCGTACCGTGGCGCCAGGCTCACGCTCCGGGGAAGCACGAGCCCCGAAGGCCGGAGCGACGACGGGCCGGGGAGAGCGGGTGGCGTCATGAAGGGAGCGATCACGGGCAAGGACGTCATCCTCCAGTGGCGGACCATCGTCCGGCTGTGGGGATGGCCGACGTACCTGAGCTGCCTCCGCGCCGCGGTGAGCCGGAGGCAAGGCACCTTCCTGCGGGTCCTCTACCCGGCGGTCCAGCCCACCGCGGCCCTCGGCACCCGGCGCCACCGCGCGTGACGGAGCGGCGCCGCCGCCGCGCCCTCGCGCACCGGCCGCCGCTATACTCCCGCCACCCTGTCCGTCCCGAGCACATCCGCGCGAGAGCGCCGCAAGGAGACGGCGCGGGCGCTCCTCGCCCGATTCGACCTCGACGGCCTGGCCCGCTGGGCCGCGGAGGAGCCCCAGGCCGCGCGCGTCCTGCAGCATCTCCTCTTCGACCCGGACGACCTCGTCGCGTGGCGAGCGGTGGAGGGGCTGGGGCGCGTCGCCGCCGGGATGGGGCGCGAGGGCCCCGAGCCCGTCCGCGAGCTCGTGCGGCGCACGCTCTGGCTCATGAACGACGAGTCCGGCGGGCTCCTCTGGAACGGGCCGCAGGTGCTGGGCGCGGTGCTCGCCCACGTGCCCGTCCTCCGCGCCGAGCTCGCGAGCGTCCTCGCGAGCTTCCTCGAGGAGGAGCCGTTCCGGGTGGGGACCCGCTGGGCGCTCTGGCGCCTCGCGCTCGTCGCGCCGGAGACGGTCCGCGAGATCGGCGCCGATCTCGCGGCGTCCCTCGCCGACCCGGATCCCGCCGTGCGCGGCCACGCGGCGCTCGCGCTGCGGGCCGCGGGGAACGCCGTGCCGGACCTGGAGCGCGACCGCGCCGCGTTCCTCTTGTTCGATCCCCGCACCGGCGAGCTGCGCGAGACCAGCGTGGCGCGCGCCGCCGCCGGGGAGCCGTGACGATCACCACGGGGCGTGCCGCCCCACCCCTGCTCGCCGGGTCCCTCACAGCGGCACCCGGTTCCCGTGATGCCCAACGTCCCCGCCGCCGCTGTGAGCGTGATGTCCGGCGCC
>DATDDC010000478.1:0-3336 GCA_036523995.1 Anaeromyxobacter sp. | reverse complement strand
CCAGGTGGACGACAAGGGCGTCGACTTCGTCGACATCGACGGCCAGCGCGTTCACGTCGACGACTCGACCGAGTTCGGCGCGACGCATCCCGGCCGGCTCGCCTCCATCCAGGTGGGCGACGTGATCGCCGTCTCCGGCGTGGCCGACGACCACGGCGGCATCCGCGCCGGCCGCATCGACGACTCGCCGCGCCAGGGCGGGCCCGTCTCCGGCAAGGACGACCTCGACATCCAGGGCTTCGTCTCGAACATCGTGGCCGGCACGAGCTTCGAGCTGCGCATCACGCCCGACGCCGCCGACCACTACCTCGTGCTCGTGAGCGGCATCACGCTCCCGGCCGGCTTCAAGGACGGCGCGCGCGTCGAGGTCCACTCGCTCACGCCGCCCACGCCGGGCACGAAGCCGCTGCTCGCGACGATCACGGCGAGCTCCGTCGAGCTCGAGGACGGCCTCCAGGCGCCGGACGAGCAGGGCGAGATGGAGATCGAGGGCATCGTGACGAGCGGCACCGCGGACGCCTTCGTCATCGACGGCATGACCGTCGTCACCGACGGCACCACGGTCTTCAACCTGGGCGCGAAGGGCGACCTCCTGCCCGGCGTGAAGGTCGAGGCCGAGGGCAAGGTGGTCGCGGGCGTCCTCCACGCCACCAAGGTCACGTTCCGGCCCGGCGCGCGGATCATCGCGCCGCTCACCGGCCTCACCTGGGACGGCACGTCCGGCTCCGCGACGCTCCTCGGCGTCCACGTGCAGCTCCCGTCCTTCGCCAACTACGACGTCACCCCCGCGGAAGCCCTGTTCGTCGAGGTGCGCGGGAATCCCGACGCGAGCGGCACGGGCATCGTCGCCCTGCGCGTCATGCCCTTCTCGCCCAGCGGCGGCAATCCGGATCGCGTGTTCATCCGCGGGGTGGTGACGGCGAAGTCGAACGCGAACCCCGCCGCGCCGACCTTCACGGTGCTCGGGTTCGGCGTGACGACGACGGGCGCAGCGTTCAAGGACCTGCTCGACAACACCATGACCGCGGCCGCCTTCTACGCGGCCGTCGAGGCCGGCCACACCGTGATCAAGGTGCGGGCCAACAGCTTCACCGACGTGGTCGGGACCGCGTTCGCCGCCGACTCGCTCGAGCTCGAAGGGGACGAGTAGGAGCGGTCGAGGCTGTCCTCCCCCGATCGACTGCTCCGACCGTGCGCGCCCTCCGGGGCGCGCACGGTTTTTTCGTGTTCTGCCACAATGCCCCCGTGAACGCCCCCGTCCCCGAGGCCCTCCGCGCCGCCGCGCGCCGGGCGCTGGCGCTCCCGGACGCGACGCTCCTCGCCGAGTGCGACGAGATCTTCTTCACGGGCGGCGGTCCCGGAGGGCAGCACAGGAACAAGACGGAGAGCGGCGTGCGGCTCGTCCACCGCGCCACCGGCGCGCACGTGACCGCCACCGAGCGCCGCAGCCAGGCGCGGAACCGGGCCGCCGCCCTGGCGCGGCTGCGCGCGAAGCTCGCGGCGCTGGCGCGAAAGCCGAGGCCGCGGCGGAGGACCGAGCCGACGCGCGCCTCGAGGGAGCGCAGGATCAGGGAGAAGAAGCGCCGCGGCGAACGGAAGGCGGAGCGCCGCGGCTGGGACTAGCCGTCAGGAGAGCGACGATTCGTGGAGCGGCACCGGCTCCACGAGGCCGGCGCCGACGAGGCGCTGGATCCCGGCGCGCACGTCCTCCGCGGCGATGTCGGCCCCCTCCAGCGCCTCGCAGAGGGCGGACACGCCGAGCCGCTTGCCCGCGAGCTCCGCGAGCAAGATGCCGTCCGAGGGGGCGACCCCCAGGGGCCCGGCCCAGGCGGCGAGCGCCGCGTCGAGCGTGGCCCGGCCGCTCGCCCGCGCGTGGGTCACCGCTGCGCGGTAGGCCTCCTCGGCGGCGGCGCCGGAGGCGGAGATGGAGAACTTCTGGCCTCTCGGCCATCGCTTCGCGTCGTTGGGGGATTTGCCGAGGAGCATCGACGCGCCGTTGTCTGCCAATGCGCGCGCGATGTCAACGGCGGGGCGCCGGCCCGGACGGGCGGCGCCCTCGGTCAGGGGGGTGGCGCGGGCGCGCAGGCGCCGCCATGGACTGCGGCGTGCGGGAAGAGAGGCCAGCGCTGCCGCGCGCCGCGCCGGGCTGGGGCGGGGCGAGGATCTTCGCCGTCGGGCACTCCACCCGGCCCATCGACGAGCTCATCGCCCTCCTGCGCGGGGCGGGCGTCGCGGTGGTCGCGGACGTCCGCACCATTCCCCGCTCGCGGGCGAATCCTCAGTTCGAGGGGCCGGCGCTCGCGCGCGCCCTCTCGGCGGCCGGGATCGGGTACGCCCACCTGCCCCGGCTGGGCGGGCTCCGGCGGGCGCGCAAGGACTCCACGAACGCCGCCTGGAGGAACGCGAGCTTCCGCGGATACGCCGATCACATGCAGACGCCGGAGTTCGAGGAGGGGCTCTGCGAGCTCCGCGCGCTCGCGAAGGAGGGGCCCGTGGCCCTCCTCTGCGCCGAGGCCGTGCCCTGGCGCTGCCACCGGTCGCTCCTCGCGGACGCGCTCGCCGCGCGCGGCGTCCTCGTCCAGCACATCGTCGGCGTCGGCCGGACCGCCCCGCACCGCATCACGCCGTTCGCGCGCGTGGAGGGCCGGCGGGTGACGTATCCGTCCGAGGGCGCCGGCGCCGATGCCGGTCGATGACGGGACCCGGCGTGCGCGCGCACGCCGCGCTTGCAGGAGCGCGCCGCGCCGGGGAGACTGCGACGCCGCTTCGCCGCCCCGGAGGTTCGACGTGACCGCTGCGCTCGCCGTGCTCGCCTCGCTCGCCGTCGCCGCCGGGCCGCCGGGGGACGACGTCCGCGCCCTCGTCGGACGCTGCTTCGAGGCGTATGGCGGGAAGCGCGCCCTCGACAAGGCGGCCGTCTTCCGGCAGCAGGGGACGGTCACCTCGCTCGTCCTCCACCCCGGCGAGAAGGGACGGATCGTCCGCATCTACCAGCGCGCGGGTTGGTCCAACGGCCTGGGAGGACTTCGCGTGGAGATCGCCTACCCGAGCGGCGGCCGCGAGGTTCGCATCCTCGATGGCGTGTCGCACGGATGGCGCGACGGCGAGGAGGTGTCGGGTCCGCGCCTCGCCGCGATGATCCTGCAGGCGGCGCGGCTCGATCTTCCCAGGCTGCTCTCGTCGCGCCACCCGAATCCCGCGGACATGGGGACGCTCGACCTCGGCGGGAAGACGCTCCGCGTGCTCGCGCTGGAGCTCGCCCCCGGGCTCGTCGTCGAGGCCGCCATCGATCCCGCCACCGGCCGCATCCTCCGCTCCCGCAGCGCGTCGAAGGAC
>DATDDC010000477.1:0-5368 GCA_036523995.1 Anaeromyxobacter sp. | reverse complement strand
ACCGGGTGCGCGCCGTGACCGCCGCGCCGCACTGGGCCGACGCGTACTACGGCGAGCTGTACCTGCGCTCGGTGGAGGACCTCCTCACGCCACGGCTCTCCGCGCTCGAGGCGGACGCCATCGCAGCGCTCCTCGATCTCCGCCCCGGGGACCGCGTCCTCGACCTGGCCTGCGGGCACGGCCGCCACGCGCGCCGCCTCGCCGGGCGGGCGCGGGCCGTGGTCGGCCTCGACCGGAGCGGGCCGTACCTGCGCCGCGCCCTGCGTGCGACGGCCGGCGTGCCGGAGGTGCGGCCAGGTGCCGCGGTCGCCTGGGTGTGCGGCGACGTGCGCGCGCTGCCGTTCCGCACCGGCTCCTTCGACGCGGCCTTCTCCTGGTACGCCTCGCTCTTCATGTTCGACGACCCGACCAACGCGGCCTGCCTCGCCGAGGCGGCGCGGGTGGTCCGGCGGGGAGGGCGGCTCCTCGTCCACCACGCGAACCCGCTCAAGCTCGCGCGCGAGCCCGTTGCCGCGGCGCGGCGTGCCCTGCCCGACGGCTCGCTCGTCGTGGAGGAGTCGAGCTACGACGCGCGGACGGGGGTGGACCGCTGCGCGCGCCGCGTCGAGAGGCCGGACGGCGCGGTGTTGGCGGGCACCGCGGAGTTGCGGTACTACATTCCGTCGGAGTGGAGCCGGCTCGCCGAGTCCGCCGGCCTCCTCCTCCTGGAGCTGACGACCACGCCGGAGGCGGGCCGGAGCCCGCGCCGGGAGCCGGGACCCGACGCGCCCGACCTCATCGCCCTGCTGGAGAAGAAATGACGCCCGCGAAAGAGCGCCCCCTGCGCATCATCGTCGCGAAGCCCGGCCTGGACGGCCACGACCGCGGCGCGAAGATCATCGCGCGCGCCCTCCGCGACGCCGGCTTCGAGGTCATCTACACCGGGCTGCACCAGACGCCCGAGATGATCGTGGCCGCCGCCATCCAGGAGGACGTGGACGCCATCGGCCTCTCCATCATGTCCGGCGCCCACATGACGCTCTTCCCGGCCGTCATCGACATCCTGAAGCAGAAGAGCGCCTCGGACATCGTGGTCTTCGGCGGCGGCATCATCCCGCAGGACGACGTGCCCAAGCTCGAGGAGAAGGGCGTCGCGGCGGTGTTCCTCCCCGGCTCGCCCACCGGGGCCATCATCGACTGGATCAAGGCGAACGTGAGACCGCGGGCTGCCGCCTGAAGCTGTACCGCGTAGCCGGTAGGGAGCGGCCGGGCACATTTCGCTTCGCGAAAAGTGCCTCGGCCGGATGTTGAAATCCGGCTAGCCGCCCGTCCCCATCATCGGCGGAAGCCCGGCGCCTCCGGACGCGAGGTCGTGCCGCTCCTTCTTCGCGAGGAGGGCGCCGCGGATGCGCTGCGCGATCTCCTCCTCGCTCGCTCCCGAGCGGAGGAGCTCCGCGAGCGCCACCCGGTCGCGCCCGCCCAGGCACGCGCGCAGGGACCCGTCCGCGCCGACGCGGACGCGGTTGCAGCCCTCGCAGAAGCCCTCGGTGAGCGCGCCGATGAAGCCCACCAGGCCGGAGACCCTCCGGCCGCCGGCCTCCGAGACGCCGCGCATGTGATAGGCCGGGCCCCAGCCGCGCGTCGCGTCCGGCTCGAGGCGGACGCCCTGCGCCTCGAGGAGCGCCTTCACGCGCGCCGTGGGGACGGGCTCGCCGGCCCCGAAGGGCATGAGCTCGATGAAGCGGGCGGTGGCGCCGAAGCGCCAGGCGAAGCGGGCGAGGGCGCCCACCTCGTCCTCGTTCACGCCGCCGACCACGACGACGTTGAGCTTCACCGACGCGAAGCCGGCCCGGAACGCCGCCTCGATGCCGGAGACGATCCGGTCGAGGGTCGCGGCCCGCCCGGCCAGGCGGTGCAGCTTCTCGGGGTCGAGCGTGTCGAGCGAGACGTTGAGGCGCGAGACGCCGGCCGCGCGGAGCGGCGCCGCCAGGTCGGCGAGGAGGTGCCCGTTGGTGGTGAGGGCGATCTCCTCGATCCCCGGCGCGGACTTCACGTCGCGCACGACGTCGAGGAGGTCCCTGCGCAGCGTCGGCTCGCCGCCCGTGAGCCGGACCCGGCGGATCCCCAGCGCGGCGAAGAGGCGCACGAGGCGGGCGAGGTCGGATCGGCCGAGCGCGTCGCCGGAGCGATCCGGCGCCGCGGGCGCGCAGTAGCTGCACCGGAAGTTGCAGCGATCGGTGAGCGAGAGGCGGAGGTACTCGATGCGGCGGCCCTGGGCGTCGACGAGGGGTGGGTTGGGGGCGGGCACGGCGGCTCCTAGATGGGCCGGACCTTCATGGGCCTGGCCAGCTCCTCGATCTCATCCTTCGACATCGACAGGAACGCGTCGGCGCAGCGCGGATCGAACTGCGTCCCGGACCAGCGCGAGATCTCGGCGCGCGCCGCGTCGCGCGGCAGGCCCTTGCGATAGGGCCGGTCGGTCGTCATCGCGTCGAAGGTGTCCGTGATCGCGAAGATCCGCGCCCCGATGGGGATGGCGTCGCCGGAGAGGCCGCGCGGGTAGCCGCGCCCGTCGAAGCGCTCCTGGTGGCAGAGCACGATCTCCGCGGAGGCGCCCAGGAAGGAGATCGACTTCAGGATGTCGAACCCGATCTGCGGGTGCTTGCGCATCTCCATCCACTCCGCCTCGGTGAGCCGGGCGGGCTTCAGGAGGATCGCGTCGGGCACGCCGATCTTGCCGATGTCGTGCAGGAGCGCGCCGCGGCCGATGGCGGGCAGGTCGCGGTCGGGGATCCCCAGCCGGCGCGAGAGGGCCAGCGTGTAGCGCACGACGCGCTGCGAGTGATCGCTCGTCTCGTGCTCCCGCGCGTCGAGGGCCGCGACGAGGGACCACAGGGTCTCGGAGTACGTCGTCTCGAGGTCGCGCAGCGTGCGGGACAGCTCCGCGGTCTTCTCGCGCACCCGGTTCTCGAGGCTGCGGCGGTACTTCTGGCGCGCGAGCTCGAGCCTGCGGCGGCCGAGGGCGCGCTCGATGGCGCGGATGAGCTCCGTCACCTTCGGCGGCTTGAGGAGGTAGTCGGAGGCGCCGCTGCGCAGGCACTCCACCGCGGCCTCCGTGTCGCCGTACGCCGTGAGCATCACCACCGCCGTGTCGGGGTGGGTCTCGCGCATGCGCTCGAGGAGCCAGAAGCCGTCCTTCCCCGGCATGCGCACGTCGCTGATGACGAGGGAGAACTCACCTTGACGCGTCGCGTCGAGGGCGCCCTCCGCAGAGCCCACCGTCGTGCAGGCGTAGCCCTCCTCTCCGAGGAGGACCGAGATGACGTTCCGGACAGCGGAGTCGTCGTCGACGATGAGTATCTTGGTGGGCTCCGACGAGCTTGGTTCCGCCATCCGCGCCCTTCCGACAGAAGTGACCCCGGGCGGGGCAAGGATTTTGCGACTATAGCATGCAAGCCGGCAGGCCGATGGCCAGCGTACCGCCGGGAACGCGACCCTTGACCTGCCCGGAGCGCGTCGCTACATGGCGATCGAAAGCAAAAAATCCATGTCCGGCACGCCGAGAACGAGCCTGCCCGTCCTGGGCGACGAGACCGCGGGAGGCGGTGGCGAGGCATTGCCCTTGCCGACGTCGCGCCGCGACATCGCCGAGGACATGAAGGCGCGCGGCATCCCGCGCGAGGCGCGGAAGCCGTCGTGGCTCCGGGTGCCGATGCCCGGCGGCGAGCGCTACCAGAAGGTGAAGGAGACGCTGCGCGGCCTCCGCCTCCACACGGTCTGCGAGGAGGCGAGCTGCCCGAACGTCGGCGAGTGCTGGGGCGGCGGCACGGCCACGGTGATGCTCATGGGCGACGTCTGCACGCGCGGCTGCCGCTTCTGCCACGTGAAGACCTCGGCGCGGCCGCCGGCGCTCGACCCGGACGAGCCGCGCCATCTCGCCGAGGCCATCGCGAAGCTCGGGCTCGACTACATCGTCGTGACGAGCGTCGATCGCGACGACGTGGCCGACGGCGGAGCCGCCCACTTCGCCGAGGCCATCGTGCGCCTGAAGCAGATCCCGGGGCTCCTCGTCGAGGTGCTGACGCCCGACTTCCAGGGGGACGCCGAGGCGGTGCGCACGGTGGGGCGGGCCGGGCCCGACGTCTTCGCGAACAACATCGAGACGGTCCGGCGGCTCACGCCGGTCGTGCGCGACGCGCGGGCCTCCTACGATCAGACCCTGGGCGTACTCTCCCGCATGAAGGCGGAGTTCCCGCGCATCGTGACGAAGTCCTCGATCATGGTGGGCCTCGGCGAGGCGGACGCCGAGATCGAAGAGACGATGAGGGACCTGCGGGCCGTGGGGGTGGAGATCCTGACGTTGGGCCAGTACCTCCGGCCGAGCGCGTGGCACCTGCCCGTCGTCGAGTGGGTGACGCCGGACAGGTTCGAGGCATTCCGGCGGGCCGGCCTCCGGCTCGGCTTCCGGTACGTGGCGAGCGGGCCGCTCGTGAGGTCGAGCTACCGCGCTGCGGAGCTCTTCCTCAGGGGCGAGATCGCGTCGAGGGCTGCGGGCGCTTGATCGACGGAGCTTGTCGTCCGTCGGAACGGGACGATCGATGCGGCGCGAGAACGAGATCGGGCCGGTACCCGGGCGCGGCGAGGGGGGCACTCCGCGGGAGTGGGAGCCGGGCCGGTCGCTGAAGGAGTTCCCCCTCTTCCGCGTCCTCGACGAGGACGGCCGCCCCGCCGGCGAGGCGGAGGTGGTTCTCCCGGACGAGGCGCTCCTCCGGCTCTACCGATGGATGGTGCTGAACCGCGCGCTCGACGAGCGCATGGTCACGCTCCAGCGCCAGGGCCGCATCGGCTTCTACATCGGCTCCATCGGCGAGGAGGCGACCGTCTTCGGCACCGCCGCCGCCATGAAGGAGACGGACTGGATCTTCCCCTGCTACCGCGAGCACGGCGCCGCGCTCCTGCGCGGCATGCCCCTCGTCACCTTCATGTGCGACCTCTTCGGGAACGCCGGGGACGCCATGAAGGGCCGGCAGATGCCCTGCCACGAGGCCTGGCGGCCCGGGCGGTACGCCTCCATCAGCTCGCCCATCGCCACGGAGATCCCGCACGCCGTGGGCGCGGCCTGGGCGGCGCGGATCAGGGGCGAGGACATGGTCTCGCTCACCTACTTCGGCGAGGGGGCCACGAGCGCGCAGGACTTCCACACCGGCCTCAACTTCGCGGCGGTGGGGAAGGTGCCCGTCGTGTTCGTGTGCCGGAACAACGGCTGGGCCATCAGCGTGCCGCGCGAGAAGCAGACCGCCGCCGAGACCATCGCGCAGAAGGCCATCGCCTACGGCATGCGGGGCGAGCGCGTCGACGGCAACGACGTCGTGGCCGTCTTCGACGCCAC
>DATDDC010000476.1:0-5494 GCA_036523995.1 Anaeromyxobacter sp. | reverse complement strand
CGGCCCCACCGGAGACGCGCCCCGGCTCGAAGCACGGTCCCTGCCTCCCGGACGACCCCCGCGCCTCCCCGGGCGTCCTCGCGGAGGAGGCGGCGGACGCGCTCTCGCGGGGCGCCAACGAACGCGCGCTCGGATGCTCGGAGGAGGCGATCCGCCTCGCGCCCCGGCTCGTCGCCGCGCTCGTCGCCCGTGCGGGCGCGCTCGCGGCCCTCGGCCGCCTCGACGAGGCGAGGCTCGCCTGGTCGCGCGCGATCGCGGTCGACCCCTACGACCCCAACGCGCTGCTCGGCGCGGCGGAGCTCCACGTGCGCCGCCTCGGCCCGGCGCGCGACGCGCTCGAGGTCGGCCTCGAGTACGCGCTCCGCGGCGCCCGGGCCGCCCAG
Source organism: Anaeromyxobacter sp. (assembly GCA_036523995.1). GTDB lineage: Bacteria > Myxococcota > Myxococcia > Myxococcales > Anaeromyxobacteraceae > Anaeromyxobacter. Next base: position 5,111 of record DATDDC010000476.1, on the reverse strand, counting down.
GTCCGGAAGGACCGGTACCTCGTGGCCCGGCTCGAGCTCGTCGCCGGGATGGCCGAGAACGACCTCGGCCGGAGCCACCTCGCGCTCCCGCACCTCGATCGGGCCGTGCAGTCCCTGCCGGACGACGCCGACGCGGTCTACGAGCGCGGCGTGGCGCTCTACGAGCTCTGCCGGTTCGATGACGCCCAGCGCGTCTTCGAGAAGGCCATCGCGCTCGCGCCGGAGGACCCCTGGGTGCTCCACCAGCTCGGGCTCCTCGCCGAGCGGCGCGGCGACCTGGAGCGGGCCGAGAGGCTCCTCGCGCGCGCCCGCAAGCTCGCGCCGGAGGAGTTCTCCGCCGAGATCGCCCTCGAGCCCGACGCCTTCCGCGAGGAGGTGCTGCGGGCCGTGTCCACGCTCTCGGACGAGGAGCGGCGCTCGCTCCAGTCCGTGCCGGTCGAGATCCAGGACCTGCCGGACGCGGCCGATCTCCTGGCGGTGGAGCCGCCCCTCTCGCCGTCGATCCTGGGCCTCTTCCGCGGACCGTCCGAGAACGAGCCGTGCACCGCGGCCGACGGGCCGCGCTGCCGCGCCATCGTGATCTACCGGAAGAACCTCCTCCGCTTCGCGCACGACACGAAGGAGCTGTCGCAGCAGGTGAAGGTGACCTTGCTGCACGAGCTCGGGCACCTCCACGGCGAGAACGACGAGGAGCTGCGGGCCCGCGGGCTGGAGTAGCGCGGGCGAGATCAATCGTCGCGCACGTGGACCGCGCCGACCTCGGGCGGCTCGGGAGGCTCCGGCTCCGACAGGTTCGCGAGGTCGTCCTCGCTCCCGGGCACGTTTCCGCCCGAGTCGAGGCCGAGCGCGGTCGGCGCCGCCCCGCCCACGTTGCCGAGCGGAACGAGCTTCTCGTCGTCCTCCTCGGACAGCTCGTGCACGGAGCGCTGGGACGGGCGGACGGTCGGCTCCGGATCGTCCTCCGGCGGCAGGTCGATGGGATCGCGGCGGCGAGACATGCCCAGAAGGTAGGGATCCCCGGCCGGCCGGCGCCGGCGGAGCGGGCGGGCGGCTTCAGGCCGCGCCGGGCACGAGCGCCCGGTAGAGCGCCTCGTAGCTGCGCGCGCTCCGGTCCCAGCTGAAGTCCTGGGCCATGCCGCGGAGGACGAGCGCCTGCCAGGTCCGCCGGTCCCGGTACGTGTCGAGGGCGCGGCGCACCGCGAGGAGGAGCGCCTGCGGGGAGTACTCGCGGAACTTGAACCCGGTGCCGCGCATCCAGCCGTCGAAGTCCTCGACGGTGTCCTCGAGCCCGCCCACCGCGCGAACCACGGGGAGCGTCCCGTAGCGGAGCGAGTACATCTGGTTGAGGCCGCACGGCTCGTAGCGGCTCGGCATGAGGAAGGCGTCGGCGCCCGCCTCGATGCGGTGCGCGAGCGGCTCGTCGAAGCCGATCCTCGCGGCCAGCCGATCGGGCCGCCCCGCCGCGGCCCGGCGGAAGGCGTCCTCGTAGGCGTGGCTGCCGCTCCCCAGGACGGCGAGCTGCACATCGCGGGCGAGGAGATCGGGCAGCGCGGCCACGACGAGATCGAGCCCCTTCTGATCCGCGAGCCGGGAGATCATCCCGAGGAGCGGGACGTCGGCCCGCGCCGGCAGGCCGAGCTCGCGCTGCAGCGCGGCCTTGCAGACCGCCTTCCCCGAGAGGTCGCGGGACGAGTAGTGCGCGGGCAGGTGCGCGTCGCGCGCCGGATCCCACTCGGTGACGTCGATCCCGTTCAGGATGCCGTGGAGGTCGGCGCGGCGGTGGCGGAGCACCGGGTCGAGGCCCTCGCCGCCCTCCGGCGTCAGGATCTCCTTCGCGTAGGTGGGCGAGACGGTGGTGAGCGCGTCGGCGAAGGTGAGCCCCGCCTTCATGAAGTTGAGCCTGTCGTGGAACTCCATCGCCTCGTAGCGGAACACGTCCCAGGGGAGGCCCACGAACGGCACCACCTGCTTCGGGAAGACGCCCTGGTAGGCGAGGTTGTGGATGGTTAAGACCGTCCGCGCTCCGGCGAGGGCGGGATCGTGGGCGTGCTCGTGGCGGAGGAGGTAGGCCGCGAGCCCCGTCTGCCAGTCGTTGGCGTGGACGATGCGGATCCGCTTGCCGCTCGCGGCGGGGAGCGCCAGCGCCGCGCGCGTGAGGAACGCGAAGCGCTCCGCGTTGTCGGCGTAGTCGTGGCCGCCCTCGCCGTAGAGGCCGCGGCGGGAGCCGAAGAAGCGCTCGTGCTCCACGAGGTGGACCTCGGGGCGGCCGCGCAGGACCCACAGGCTCGCCGCCTCGCCGCGCACGCGCACGGCGCCGTCCCTGCGCTCGAAGCCCTGCGCCAGGGCGTCGATCCCGCCGTAGCGCGGCGAGACCACCGTCACCTCGTGCCCGCGCGCGGCGAGCGCGCGCGGCAGGGCGCCGCCCACGTCCCCCAGCCCGCCGGTCTTCGACCAGGGGGCCACTTCCGAGGAGACGAACAGGATCTCCATGCGGCGGGGCGCCCGGCCTAGCCCTGCACCTTGCGCAAGAACTCGGCCGCCTCCTCGGGCGGCACGGGATTGATGTGGAACCCGGAGCCCCACTCGAAGCCCGCCACCTGGGAGAGGGCGGGCATGACCTCGAGGTGCCAGTGGTAGCTCGGCGAGGACGCGTCCCGGAGCGGGTTCGAGTGGACGATGAAGTTGTACGCGGGATCGCCGAGGGCCGCGGCCAGGCGGCGGAGCGTCGTGCCGATGACCTGGGCGCAGAGCCCGAGCCGCTCCTTGGGCTCCGCCTCGAAGTTCGACTCGTGGCGCCGGGGCATGATCCAGGTCTCGAACGGGCTCCGCGGCGCGTAGGGCGCGAACGCCACGAAGTCGTCGTTCTCGAAGATGAGCCGCGAGCGGTCGCGCCGCTCCTGCCCCACCACGTCGCAGAAGATGCAGCGCTCCTTCAGCTCGAAGTGGCGCTTCGCGCCCTCGATCTCCTCGATGACCAGGCGGGGCACCACCGGGAGCGCGATGAGCTGGGAGTGCGGGTGATCGAGCGAGGCGCCGGCCAGCTGGCCGTGGTTCTTGAAGAGCAGGATGTAGCGGAAGCGCAGGTCGTTCCGGAGATCGAGGATGCGGGCCTTGAACGCGAAGAGGACCTCGGTGAGCTCGGGGTTCGAGAGGTCCTTCATCTGCCGCCCGTGCTCGGGGGTCTCGATGATGACCTCGTGGGCGCCGATCCCGTTCATCCGGTCGTAGATCCCCTCCGCCTGGCGATCGAGCTCCCCCTCGATCTTGAGCGCGGGGAAGCGGTTCGGCACGACGCGGACCTTCCAGCCGGGCGAGTTCGGCGGCGCCGAGGGGGGGCGCCCCGAGGCGTAGACCTCCGGAGGTGTCTTGTCCTCGTGGCCGGAGCAGAACGGGCAGACGGACGGCTGGGCGGCGGGCGGACAGCGCGGGATGTCCGTGGGACGGCGGGCGCGCTCCGTCGCGATGATCACCCATCGGCCGACGATCGGGTCTCTGCGGAGCTCCGGCATCCCGCCTCCTAGGTCTCGCGCGGAAGCGGCGCGGTGGCCGGCACGCCCCCGGAGGGCGGCCGCACCGTGGAGCCGATGAGGGCCGCGAGGAACATGATGGCCGCTCCGCCGAGATAAGGCGCGCCCATCCAGATGCGGTCGTAGGCGTTCGTGGCGGAGATGGGGCCGACGATGCGACCGGCCGCGGCGGCGGCCTGGCCGATGCCGAGCGTGCCGCCCTGGTCCTCGGGCCGCGCCCGGCGCGAGAGGAGCGACGTGACCGCCGGGCTGAAGAGGCCCGAGCCGAAGGCGAGGGGGAAGGAGGCGGCGAGCAGCCCGGCCACGTTCGGGGTCGCCCCGATCCCGTCCACGAGCGCCTGCGGCATCGCCGCGAGGAGCGCCACCCCGAGGGTGCGGGCGTAGGGGAGCGCGATGAGCGCCAGCGCCTGGAGGAGCAGCCCGGAGACGAGCAGCGCCCGCTCGCCGAAGCGGCGCGTGAGCCGCCCGATGAGCCCTCCCTGCACCACGGTCACGACGACCCCGATGAACGCGAACACGTACGAGACGCGCCGCTGGTCGAGGCCGTAGCGGTGGGCGGCGAGGAGCGCGAACGTCGCCTCCATCCCGCTGAAGGCGAGGACCGCGAGGAGGTAGACGGCGATGAGCTGCGCGATGCCGGGGCGCGAGAGCTCGCCGACGAGGGCGGGGAGCCGCGCCTGCCGCTCCCGGACCGCGCGCTGGGAGGGCTCGGGCAGGACGAAGAACGCCGCCACGCCGTTCACGGCCGCGAGGCCCGCCGCGGCGTAGCCCGGCGCCGCGAGCGAGACGGACGAGAGGAGCCCGCCCAGCGCCGGGCCGAGGATGAAGCCGAGGCCGAACGACGCGCCGATGATCCCCATGCCGCGCGCCCGCCCCTCGGGCGGCGTCACGTCCGCGATGTAGGCCTGCGCGATGGCGATGTTGGCGGTGGCGGCGCCCGCGAAGAGCCGCGAGGCGAGGAGCCAGTGGAAGCTCGGCGCGAGCGCGTAGCCGAAGAACCCGACCGCCGTCATGGCGATGGAGAGGAGGAGGAGCGGCCTTCGGCCGAGGCGATCCGAGAGCCGGCCCCAGATCGGCGTGAAGACGAGCTGCATGAGGGAGTAGCCCGTCATGAGCCAGCCGATCTGGCTGTCGGGAGCGCCGAGCCGCTCCGCGTACAGCGCCATCACCGGGATGACCATCCCGAAGCCGAGGAGGTCGACGAAGACGATGACGAAGAGGATCGCGAGGGCGGAGCGGTTCTTCACGGCCCCGCGAGGATAACCCGAGGGCCCCCTTCCCGCAGTCCCAAACCCCGGTGGCGCGCGCCGAAACGTGCGGCGAACCGGCACGTTCCGCCCGTCACGACGCGACCCGGTTCCGCCCGGCGCTCTTCGCCTCGTAGAGCTTCGCGTCTGCGCGCGCGAGGAGGGCGCTGCCTTCGGCCTCGCCGGGCGAGAGCGCCGCGCAGCCGATGGACGCCGTGACGTCGAGCGCGAGCCCACCCGCGGCGATGGGCTCCGCGGCGATCGCCGCCCGGAATGATCAGTCACGTGATCTGTGCATGATCAGTCACGTGATCAGTGCATGATCAATTACCTGATC
>DATDDC010000475.1:0-6522 GCA_036523995.1 Anaeromyxobacter sp. | reverse complement strand
TCGCCTCCCGCTTCTCGCGCGCGGTGAGCCTCCTCGACCGGTTCGCGAAGGGCGGCGCGCCGCCGGATGCGGGGCGCACGGAGGATCGCCGGACCGCGGTCCGCGATGCGCTCGGGGCGGTGGAGGCGGTCTACGCCACCGAGACCCGGGCGGTCCGCGAGTGGCCGGAGCGGCGCCGGCGGGTCCTGGCGCAGCTCGCGAGGCTGCGCGAGATCCTCGGCGCCGCCGGCATCGGCGAGGAGGCGCGCCGCGAGGCGCGCGCGCTCGTGCGCCTCATCGATCCCGCCGCGCCGGGCGGCGGGGAGGAGGGAGGGAGCCCGTGAGACGCCTGCGTGCTCGCGTCCTGCCCTGCGCGGCCGCGCTCGCCCTCGCCGGCTCCTTCGCCGCCGGGCCGGCCCGCGCGGCGGCTCCGGTCCGCAAGGGCGGCACCGCCAAGGTCACGCTCGCCGGGGCGAAGACGGCGAGCGGCACGTTCGAGGCGGTCTGCGGGTCCTACTTCATGATGGACGTGCCGGGCGTCGCCAAGGCCGGCGATGGGCTCGTCTTCGAGACGGAGGTCGCGGGCGTCGGGCGCCTCCAGCTCAACAGCGAGAAGCGGATCCCGGGGCGCGCCGCCAAGGCCGGGCTCATCCTCAACGCCAAGGACGCGTCCTACGTCGGGGACGCGGGGGCGCCGAACGAGATCGTGTTCGGGCCGAGGCTCGACGCCGCCACCGTCCGCGCCACGCTGCGGAACCTGCGCTTCCGCCGCGGTGCGCCTCCGGACGTGATCACGATCCGGGCGGAGTTCGACTGCAGCAAGTGACGAGGCGGTGACGAGGCAGGCATTGCGCCGGCAGCCGGCGCGCCCGCAAGACGTGCGCGACGGAACGTCGCACCCCGCGCCTCCGTGTCGTCAAAGTTCCCCTTCTGCTGCGGCAAAGAACTTCGAATGAGCGGAATCAACGCCCGGTCGCTCAGAATGTGTAGCCTTCGTCGGCTCGAGCGGACCGGCGGCACGGAAAGAGCAAGCGGGGGAGCCCCGCTCTCGAGACCGCGACAAACGCGAGGAAGAGGACATGACGAAGACCTCGAAGATCATCTGGACGCAGATCGACGAAGCGCCCGCGCTGGCCACCTACTCGTTGCTCCCCATCGTCCAGGCCTTCACGAAGGGCACCGGCGTCGAGGTCGAGACCAAGGACATCTCCCTCGCGGGCAGGATCATCGCCGCCTTCCCCGAGAAGCTGACCGACGCCCAGAAGATCCCCGACAACCTCGCCGAGCTCGGCGCGCTCACGAAGCGGGCCGAGGCCAACATCATCAAGCTCCCGAACATCAGCGCCTCCATCCCGCAGCTCAAGGAGGCGATCCAGGAGCTCCAGGCGAAGGGGTACGCCGTCCCCGAGTACCCCGAGGTCCCGAAGAGCGACGAGGAGAGGGCGGTCCAGGCGAGGTACGCGAAGGTCCTCGGCAGCGCGGTGAACCCGGTGCTGCGCGAGGGCAACTCCGATCGCCGCTCGCCGCTCTCCGTGAAGCAGTTCTCGAAGAAGAATCCGCACAAGCTCGCCGCCTGGAGCCCGGAGTCGAAGGCGCACGTGGCCCACATGACCGCGGGTGACTTCTACGGCAGCGAGACCTCCCGCACGCTCAAGGGGTCCACCGACTACCGCATCGAGTTCGCCGCCGCGGACGGGGGCGTCACCGTCCTCAAGAAGAAGGCGCCGCTCCTCGAGGGCGAGATCATCGACTCCTCCGTCATGAGCGTCCGCGCGCTGCGCAGGTTCTACGAGGAGCAGATCGAGGACGCGAGGAAGAGCGGCGCGCTGCTGTCGCTGCACCTCAAGGCCACCATGATGAAGGTCTCGGATCCCGTCCTGTTCGGCCACGCCGTGAGCGTGTTCTACCGGGACGTGTTCGAGAAGCACGCCGCCGCGCTGAAGGAGGCGGGCGTCAACCCGAACCTGGGCCTGGGGGATCTCTACAAGAAGATCCAGGCGCTCCCGGCGGAGAAGCGGGCCGAGATCGAGGCGGACATCCAGGCGGTCTACAAGACCCGGCCCGCCCTCGCGATGGTGGACTCGGACAAGGGCATCACCAACCTCCACGTGCCGAACGACGTCATCGTGGACGCGTCCATGCCGGTCGTGGTTCGCGAGGGCGGCAAGATGTGGGGCGCGGACGGCAAGCTCCACGACACGAAGGCGATGATCCCCGATCGCTGCTACGCCACCATCTACCGGGAGATCGTCGAGGACTGCCGGCGCCGCGGCGCCCTCGACCCCGCCACCATGGGGAGCGTCCCGAACGTCGGCCTCATGGCGCAGCAGGCGGAGGAGTACGGGTCGCACGACAAGACCTTCGTCGCCCCCGCCGCCGGGACGTTCCGCGTCGTGGCGGACTACACGGGCGAGACGCTGCTCGAGCAGAAGGTCGAGGCGGGCGACGTCTTCCGCATGTGCCAGACGAAGGACGTGGCGGTGCGCGACTGGGTGAAGCTCGCCGTGAATCGCGCCCGGGCCACCGGAGCGCCGGCCGTGTTCTGGCTCGATCGCGCCCGGGCCCACGACCGCGAGGTCATCGCCAAGGTGGAGAGGTACCTCCGCGATCACGACACGAAGGGGCTCGACATCCGCATCCTCGCCCCCGTGGCGGCCATTCGGCTCTCGCTCGACCGGATCCGCGAGGGCAAGGACACGATCTCGGTGACGGGCAACGTGCTCCGCGACTACCTCACGGACCTCTTCCCCATCCTCGAGATCGGCACGAGCGCGAAGATGCTCTCGGTCGTCCCGCTCCTCGCGGGCGGCGGGCTGTTCGAGACGGGCGCGGGCGGCTCCGCGCCCAAGCACGTGCAGCAGTTCCTGAAGGAGGGCTACCTGCGCTGGGACTCGCTCGGAGAGTTCTCGGCGCTGGGGGCCTCGCTCGAGCACATCGGCCGCGCCTTCGAGAACCCGAAGGCCCAGATCCTCGCCGAGACCCTCGATCGCGCCATCGGCAAGTTCCTCGACAACAACAAGTCGCCGGCCCGGAAGGTGGGCCAGATCGACAACCGCGGCAGCCACTTCTACCTCGCGCTCTACTGGGCCGAGGCGCTCGCCGAGCAGGCGAGGGACCGCGATCTGCAGTCGCGCTTCGCCGCGGTGGCGAAGCAGCTCCAGGCGAGCGCGGCGAAGATCGACGCGGAGCTCATCGCGGCGCAGGGGAAGCCCGCCGACATCGGCGGCTACTACCGGCCCGATCCGGCGAAGGCCTCGGCGGCGATGCGCCCGAGCGCGACGCTCAACGCCATCGTGAACGCCATCGCCTGAGCGGAGAGCACGTCCCCCAGGCCCCGGACGCGCGAGCGACCGGGGCCCTCGTGCCTCCGGCGCTCGGCGGCTCGGCGGTGGGCGAGCCGCGCACAACGGCGACGCAACCGGGCCGTAGGCTCGCGTGTTGCTGTGGGTGTACCATCCCGTACGCGCGTGCGTACCGGAAGGGACGCTCCGTTGGCGGCAAAGCGGTAAAACCCGAGTGATCTCAACGTGGCACATGGGTTGCTCTCCAGTCGATCGCCGCGTCGATGCGGCCACCGACAGGAGGCGATCATGAAGCGCATTGCACTCGTCGCCGCCGCAGCAGCATCGCTCGCGATGCCGGCGCTCGCGGCCGACGGGGACATGGAGAGCGACGCCGTGAAGGCGGCGCACGCTGCGCTCGCCGATCGCGCGGAGCCGTTCGCGATGCCTCCGACGCTTCCCGACGCCGCGTCGGACCGGGCGAAGGACGTCTCCTTCGGGCAGCAGGGAGCGCGCAAGAAGGCCGACGCGGCGCGGAAGGCGCAGGACGAGGCGGGCAAGCAGGGGAAGGACTCCGCCAAGGACGCCGACGTCGACGCCGCGAACCGCGCGGCCCAGGGCGCCGCCACCTCCGCAGCGGGGGCCGCCAACGCCGACAGCCACGCCGCCGCGGGGCAGGCGCGCGCGGCCGCCGTTCGCGACGGCACGCCCTCGCCGCCTCCGGGGAAAGGCCACTAGAGGCCACTGGAAAGGAGGCGCGCTGGGCGCGGTGCTCATCATCTCGGTCGCGCTCGGGCTCGCCTCGACGGGCGCCGACGAGCACGTGCTCGCCGGCGCCCGCCTCTTTCGTGAAGGACGCTGGGCGGAGGCCCTCGTGGAGTTCCGGGTGGCGGAGCGGCTCGGCTCCACCGCCGCCCGGGGCTACGCGGGCGCGACGCTCGTGAAGCTCGGCAGGCCCGAGGAGGCCGTCGAGGCCTTCGAGGGGCCGGGCGGGCCTCCGGCGGGGCGCGACGCGCTCCTCGACTACCATCACGCGCAGGCGTGCTGGAACGCGCGCCTCTACACCTGCGCAGACCGGCTCCTCGCGGGCGTGGGCGAGCGCTCGGGGCCTCGCGTCGCCGGCGAGGCTGCCAGGGCTCGCGCCGCCATCGCGAAGCTGCTCTCGACGGAGCCGAAGCCCGATTCGGTCGACTGGTACCTGGCGCGCTGCGAGGAGACGGCGCGCGCGGGCCGGCAGGTGCTCGCGCGCGCGTACTGCTCCGAGGCGAAGGCGCTCGGCGGGCGGCGCCAGGACCGGCGGGGGGTGGCGGAGGCGGAGGCGAAGCTCTCCCGCCTCGCAGCGGGCAGGGAAGGGCTATGACGTAGAGATGATGGTTTCGCTCTCCCTGGCAGCGGCCCTGGCCCTGGCCGCCGCCCCCGATCCCTGCGGCCCGGTCGAGCCGGCCGCGAGGCCCGACCCGGGGATCGCGGCCGTCTATCGCGTCGTGGGGGACTCCGAGCGCGCCGCAGGATCGATGGAGGCGGCCGCCGCCGCCTACCGGGCGGCGCTCTCCCACGACCCCAGGGACGCCGACGCCCGGGCCGGCCTCGAGGCGGTCTGCGCGCGGCGGCACGAGCTGGCCTTCGCGGAGGGGCTCCGCCTCATGCACGAGGGCGACCGGCGCGGGGCGATCGCGGCCTTCGAGCGGGCGCGAGGCGGGCCCGACGCGACGTCGGCCGCGCTCCTCGAGGGCATCTGCCTCTACGAGCTCGGGGACGACGCGAGGGCGGCCCCGCTCCTCCGCGCCGCCGAGGCGGACGCGGCCCACCGCGAGAACGCCGGGTTCTTCCTCGGCCTCATCGCCCTGCGCGCCGGCCGATCCGCAGACGCGCAGGACCTGCTCGCCATGTCCGCCGCCGATCCCGCGCTCGCGCCCTTCGCGCGCGACCTGGCTCGCTCCGCGCGGCGCTCCGGGCGGCTCGTCCTGTCCTTCGTGGCCGAGTCCGGCTGGGACTCGAACGTGGACCTCGCGCCCGACATCCCGGGCCCCACCTCGAGGATCAGCGACATGCTGGGGGCCATGACGGGCGTGGTCGATGTCCGGCCGCTGGGCGAGAGCGGCCCGTACCTGCGGGGCATCGGGAACTGGCGCGAGCAGAGGACGTACGACGCCCTCGACATGCGCAGCGTGGGCGCGGCCGCCGGCTGGCAGGGCGGCCGGAGCGGGCACTTCTGGCTCGCGGAGTACGGGTACGACCGCCGCGACCTCGCGCGCGCGCCGTACATGTCCGCGCATCGCCTCTTCGGGACCGCCCGCGTCCAGCTCGGGCCCACGACGAGCGCCGGGGTGAGCTGGCTCACCCGCTTCGAGACCTTCGAGCCGGACGTGGATGCCGACTACTCGGGGACGCGCCACGTCGCGGAGGCCGACGTCGTCTGGAGCCCGTGGCTGCGCACCGTCGTCGCGGCCGGGTGGCACGGCGGGAGGGACCTGGCGCGGGCCGCCACGCTCTCGTGGTGGGAGCAGGGCCCGCGCCTCTCGTTTCGCTTCGAGGCCGCTCCCCGCACGCGGGTCGGGGTGGACAGCGTGCTGGCGTGGCGCCGCTACGACGAGGTCGACCCCTCCATCGGCACGCGCAGGAGCGACGCCGTCTTCGACGTCGCCGCGCTCGTGGAGGTGGACCTCGCCGACCGCTGGACGCTGCGGGGGTCCCTGGCGCTGCGGCGCGAGACGTCGACGAGCCCCGAGTTCACCTTCACGAAGGTCGTTCCCATGGTGGGGATCGGCTATACGGTCGGGCTGTTCTGATGCGCGTTCGCGCTTTCGCGCCGCTGGCAGCCGCGCTCCTGGGCCTCGCCGGGTCCCTCGCCGCCACCCTCGCCCTCCATCGCGCCGCGTCGTCGGCCCTGGACGGCGTGCTCACCGAGCGGCTCCGCGGAGCGGGCGAGACGGCGGCGCGGCTCCTCGAGGCGGCCCCGGCCACCCCGGCCCAGCTCCGCGCCATCATGGAGGCGAACGCGCTCGACGGCGCGTACCTCGTGTCGCCTTCCCTCGTCGTCCTCGCCGACGCGAACGGGGCGGCAGGCGTCGCCGCCGACGTCCTCCGCGTGGACGCGGCGCTGGTGGAGGCGGCGCTGCGCGGCGAGGCGAGCGTGGGCCGCGCCTACGACGTGGGCGCGGTGAGCATCGAGACCGGCTACTTCCCGGTGCGCGGCCCCGGCGGCGCGCCCGCGGCCGTGCTGGCGCTCGAGGCGGGCAAGGCCTTCGCGGGCGCGCGGGCG